>JAJXSZ010000121.1 GCA_021784255.1 Pseudomonadota bacterium
GGCGGCGAGCACACCGGCAAGCGGCACCGCGGACACCAGCGCCGCCGCGGCCGCCGGCTCCTCCGTCGGCACGTCCGCAGGAACGACCTCGGGAACGTCCGCTGGCGCGAACGCCGGCACGACGCCGGCCGCCGCTGCCTCGGCCATCGGCAGCAGCGCTGCGCCGGACCGGCTCTTCGTCGACATGATGCGGACGCTGGTGGACCTCTACCAGTTCAGCCAGAGCACGGCGCCGGGCGGCACGTCCATCATCGCCTGAGCCCGGGCTGGCGGGCCGGGCGCGAGGGCTGCGGCCCGGCCTCGCGGTCGTCGCGCGGCTTGGCTAATCTGGCGGCATGTCGCAGGCCGCTCTCGTTCAGACCCCGCCGCCCGCCGTGGCGCCCGATACGGCGCTACCCAAGGCACTGCCACCCGATGCGCTTCCGCCGGGCAGCGTCGCGGTGCCCGGCGGCGAGGTGTTCGTCATCGCCTCCGAGTATTTCGAGGCCGGCCGCCTCGACGCGGCGGAGCGGATGCTGCGCCACCTCCTGGCCACCCAGCCGGAACAGCCGGAGGCGGTGCACCTCCTCGGCCTGATCGAGCACAAGCGCGGCCACGGCGAGGCGGCGGCAGCCCTGGTGGAGCGGGCGATCGCTGCCGGCGGCCGGCGGCCGGTGCATTACCGCAACCTCTCCGAAATCTATCGCCTGCTCGCCCGGCTCGACCCGGCGCTGACTGCCGCCCGCCGCGCCGTCTCGCTCGATCCTGCCGACGCGCTGGGACTCTTCAACATGGCGATGGTCCTCTACGACCGGCTCGAGGTGAAGGCGGCGATCGCCGCCGCGCGGGCCGCGCTCGAGATCAAACCGAACCTGCCGCAGGCGCATATGAAGCTCGGCCAGTCCCTGCTGCTGCTCGGCGAATTCGCCGAGGGCTGGGCGGAATACGAGTGGCGCTACCAGATCCCCGGCGCCGCCGCGCTGATGCCGACGACCGACCGGCCGCAATGGGACGGGCGGCCGCTCGGGCCCGGCGAACGGCTGCTGCTGATCGCCGACCAGGGCTATGGCGACGTCATCCAGTTCGCGCGTTACATCCCCTGGGTGCAGGCACGCGCGCCGGACCTGGCCCTGGCCTGCTCGCGCGAGCTGCTGTCCACGATCGACCGCATCGTGCCCGGTCTGCCCAGCTTCCATCGCTGGGAGGCGTGCCCGCCCTTCGTCGCCTATTGCCCGCTCTCCGGCCTGCCGCGGCTGGCGGGCACGCGGCTCGAGACCATCCCGGCGCCGATCCCCTACCTCAAGACCGATCCGGCGCTGGTGGCGGCCTGGCGCGAGAAGCTGGCGGCGCGCGTCGCCCCGGGCGTCAAGCGGGTCGGGATCGCCTGGGCGGGGCGGCCCACGCACAACAACAACATCAACCGCACGATCCGGCTCGAGACCCTGGCGCCGCTCTTCGATGTTTCGAATATTACACTGATTTCACTGCAAAAGGGCCCGGCGGCGGCGGAACTCGGCGGCTATCGCGGGGCGGCGCCGCTGCTCAACCTCGACCCCGAGATCAGCAACTTCGACGATACCGCTGCGATCGTTGAAAATCTCGACCTGGTGCTGTGCGTGGATACCTCGCTCGGGCACCTCGCCGGGGCGCTCGGAAAGCCGGCCTGGGTGATGCTGCCGCATGCCCCGGACTGGCGCTGGCTGCTCGGGCGGTCGGATACGCCCTGGTACCCGACGCTGCAGCTGTTCCGCTGTCCGGGGCCGCGGCGGTGGGACCTGCTGCTGCCGCAGATCGCCGCGGCGCTGCAGGGATGGGCCCAGCCGGGGAGCCGGCCCGGGGCCCCGTCGCCTGCCGCCGCCCTGGAACTGCCGCCGCTATCGCCCTGAGGCGCGGGCTGGGGAGCGGTCACGCCGTCCGGCGGTTGTGCACCAGGAAGCCAGCGATGGCGTCGCGCATCGCCTCCGGCTCGTCGGCGCGGATCGAGTGGCTGCTTTCCTCGAAGATCCGCAGATCCGAGCCGGGAATGAGCCGGGCGATCTCCTCGGAAAATTCGGGCGGGCAGATCCAGTCGTGCCGCCCCGCCAGGATCAGCGTCGGCGCCGTGATGCGCGCGAGCTCCGCGCGCAGGTCGAAGCTGCGCAGGAAGCCACCGGGCCCGAACGCGAGATTGAGGGGCAGCGGCGAGACCGTGCCGCGCCCGCGCGTTGCCGCCGCCGCGGCGGGGTCGTGGCGGCGCGAATAGGCCGGGCCCATCGCGTCGTAATACTCGCGCAACTGCGCCTCGGTTTCGAACGCCCCGGCCCAGAGCCGCTCGCAGGCGCGCTGCTGCGCCGCGTTGCCGTGCCGGGCGACCCATTCCTGCGCCTTGGGGATGAAGCCGCCATGCGCGGCGGTGACGATCAGCACCAGGTGCGAGACCGAAGCCGGGTAGCGCGCCGCATGCGCCATCGCCACCATGCCGCCATAGGAGGTGCCGATGGAGACGATCGGGCCGAGGCCGAGATGCTGGCGCAGGGCCTCCATGTCCTCGACATTCTCGTCGAGGTTGTAGAGCTCGGGGTCGCCGTGCCCGGAACGCCCCTGGCCGCGATGGTCGAAATAGACCAGTTGCAACCGCTCCGAGAGCGGCGTGAAGGCGGGCTTGAACCCGGTATGGTCGCCGCCCGGGCCGCCATGGATGAGGAACGCCGCCGGCTTTTCGCGCATGCGCGCGCCGTCCGCCACCAGGCCTGAGCCCTCGATATCGAAGTAGATCCTGGTCCCGCGGATGCTCGCCAGCATGTCCATCCTCCTGTTGCGGCTCGTGTTGCCCCGCAAGCCTAGCGGATGCGGCCCGGTGCCCGGAACCCACGCCCTCACTCCAGCGCCAGGTCGCGCTTGCGGCGGACGAAGGCGGAATGGACCGGGGCCTGCGCGACGATCCGCCCGTCGGCGCCCCATTCCGCCTTGCGGTTGAAGGGAACGATCCGGCGCGTGCCCGCCTGCGGCAGTTCGGCGCGCAGCGCCTCGACGATGCCGCGCAGCCTGGCCTCGATGATCCCCGGCTCCGAGTAGCGCAGCGCCGCTTCCACGCCGTAGGCGACGAAGGGCTCCAGAACGGTGTAGCCGACATAGGCAAGGTTCAGGTTCACCGGCCAGAGCATCAGGTCGATGTCGCCGCTGCGCCCGTCGTGCATGTAGGTTTCGCGGCTCGTCCCGACGGTGACGGAAAGCATGGCGCGCCTGCCGACGAAGCGGCCGTCCTCGAAGCGCTTGCTGCTGGTGTAGCCGGCACCGTAGGCGAAGACCCGGTCGAACCAGCCCTTCAGCATCGCCGGCGGCAGGTGCCACCACATCGGATACTGCAGGACCAGCAGGTCGGCCCGATCGAGCCGCGCCAGCTCCTCCGCGACGACCGGTGGCAGGGTGCCGCCCTCCGAGGCGTGGCGCTGCTCGGCCTGGGCGTCGAAACGGCGGGTGTCGAGCGGGGCGACGAAATGTTCCGCCCGCTCGCAGGGATCGAAGCCCATGGCGTAGAGGTCGGAGACGCTGGTCGTCCAGCCCGCCGCCGCCAGGGCGGCCGCGCCCGCCGCGGCCAGATGGGCGTTGAACGAGCGCGGCTCGGGGTGAGCGACGACGAAATGGGCATGCATCCTGCGATCTCCTCAGCCGGCAGCACGGTCGCTACGCTGCCGTAACAGCGCCATCAGCGATTTCCGCGTCTGCTCCAGGTGGCGGGCGAGCAGCGCCGCCGCTGCGCCGGCGTTGCCGGCGCGACACCAAGCGACGAGCTGGCGATGGTCGCGCTGCGGTCCCTCCTTGCCGGCGGCGCGCGAGACCATGGCGCGGGTGAAGCGGCTCACGTGGCCGTAATTGATCTCGATCATCGCGATCAGGCGCGGCCGGTCGCTGGGCGCGTAGAGCGTGCGGTGGAAGCGCCAGTTCATCTCGCCCCAGGCGTCGGGCTCCGGTGCCGCGTCATAGGCGTCGAGGATGGCCTCGGCCGCGGTGAGGTCGGGCTCGCCCATGCGCGGCACGGCCAGGCGCAGGGCATGGCATTCCAGCGCCTCGCGGATGTCGAGAAGCTCCAGCACCTCGCCCGGCGAGAGGGACGCGACGATGGCGCCGCGGTTGGGGTGCAGCGTCACGTAGCCCTCGGCCTCGAGCTGGCGCAGCGCCTCGCGGACCGGGATGCGGCTGGTGCCGAACCGCGCGGCCAGCTGATCCTGGCGCAGGGGCTGGCCGGGGGTGAAGGTGCCGGCGCGGATGGCGCGGCGCAGCGCGTCGCGCACCGTGTCGGGGGCGGCGCCGGCGCGGCTCACAGGATGCCCTCCTCGGCATAGGGCTCGCCCCGCTCGATGCGCGCCCAGCCGAGCCGCGTGAGGTCGATGGTCTCGAAGCGCCCGCGCAGGATCAGCTCGGCGATGGCGCGCCCGGTGCCTGGCGCGTGCATCAGCCCGTGCCCGGAAAATCCGGCCGCCATGTAGAAGTTTTCGCAATGGCCGGACCAGGGGCCGATGATCGGATTGGCGTCGAGATCGTTCTGGTCGTAGAGGCCGGGCAGCGTCGCCTTGCATCGCGTCCGCTCGAATTGCGGGAAGCGGTGCGCCAGCGCCGGCCAGACCACGCGCTCGAAATAGTCCAGATCGGCTTCGAGGTTGAAGCCGCGCGGCTCCGCCAGGGTCGGAACGCCACCGGAATATCCACGGCCCTCCGGGCGGAACGCGAGGCGATTGACGTCCTTGAGATAGGGCAGCGCCTCGATCGGCTCCTCGCACTCGAAATAATGCTCGAAGCGGCGCAACGGCGTGATCGGCGTCTTCATGCCGATCATGTCGCAGACGCGCTGCGCCCAGGCGCCGGCGGCATTGACGACCGCGCCCGCGGCGAGCGCCGCGCCGTCGGCGAGCCGCACCCGGCGCACCAGCCCGCCCGCGACCTCGATCCCCACCGCCTCGCCCTTGACCAGCGAGGCGCCGAGCGCACCCGCCTTGCGCCGCAGCGCCATCAGCGTGGCATGCGGGTCGAGCCAGCCGTCGTCGGGCGAGTGCACCGCGCCGCCGAGATCGTCGACCACCATGGAGGGGAATTTGTCACCGAGCGCCGCGGGCGTCAGGAAGTGCACGTTCGCCCCCATGGCGCGCTGGCGCTCGAAATTGCGCCGGAGCGTCTCCACCGCGGCGGGCGGCACGATGAACAGGTAGCCTCCCCTGCGAAAGCCGATGTCCGGCTGCTCGCCGTCCACCGCCATCAGCGTGGCGAAATTCTCGAAGACGGGAATGCCGAAATTGGATAGCGCGATATTTTCCGGACGCGCGAAGAGCCGCC
The DNA here is from genome assembly GCA_021784255.1 of Pseudomonadota bacterium. Lineage (GTDB taxonomy): Bacteria > Pseudomonadota > Alphaproteobacteria > Acetobacterales > Acetobacteraceae > JAJXXT01. Next base: position 5,287 of record JAJXSZ010000121.1, read on the forward strand.
GCACGCCGCCCGAGGCCCGCGGCGTGGAGGCCTCGCGATAGGCGGGATCGCGCTCGACGACAGCGACGCGGCAAGCCGGGTCCATGCAGCGCAGATAGTAGGCGCAGGCCATGCCGACGGCGCCGCCGCCGATCACGACCACGTCGAATTCCGTTTCGGTCATGGTTGCTCCTAGAGCACGCCGTGGGAGTTGAGGGCCGCCAGTTCCGCGAGCAGCGCGGCGTCGGCCTGACGCCGCGGGCTCAGCGCCTCGGCATAGGCCGGCACGGCGCCGCCCGCGCTCCAGGCGGCGGCGAGCGCGCCGGCCATGCAGGCGGCCATGGTGCCGTAGCCGGACAACGCGCCGGCGATCACCGCGCCCGGGGTCGCCATCGGCCCGATCAGCGGCCAGTTCTCCGGCGTCATCGCATAGTAGCCGCCGTACTGGCGCGCGTTGCGCGGCAGACGGCCGAGATAGGCGGCGAGGCCCGGGTGCAGCCGACTCGCCGCGCGCAGCACGAGGTCGGGGAAAGCGGGGTCGATCGGGTCCTCTGCGTGCGGCTCGCCGGGCGCCGTGTTGAAGGCCCAGCCGAGCTTGATCCAGGTGCCGCTTTCCGAACCCTCCGGCCGGCAATGGATGCCGCCCGGCATTGGCTCCAGCAGCCGCGCGGTGGCGGGATCGCTCGCCAGCAGGCCGCGTTCCTCCGCCGTCCAGGGCAGCACCAGGCCGTCGAGGTCGATGGTGAAGGGCATGTCGCGCGGGATCGCGCGCGCGCGGTCCTCGAAGGCGATCTTCTGCTGGAAGACGCAGGCGACGGGCAGGGTCTCGCCGAGCATGGCGGCGACGTCGCCGGCGAAGGGTCCGGCGGCGTTGACCAGGCGTTCCGCGCGCAGCGTGGCGGGGCCGGCGTCCGTCTCGATGGCGAGACGGAATGGCGAGGTGGTGGCGATGCCCGCGACGCGGCCGCGCAGCAGCCGGCCTCCGGCATCGCGGAGCGCCTCGAGCATGAACTGGCCGAGCTGCTGGCCGCTGATCGAGCCGGCGCGGCGAATATGCAGCACGGTCGCGATGCCCGGCGCCCAGCTCGGGAAGATGCGGCGGATCAGCGCGGGGTGGCAGAGCACATCGACGCCGCCCGGTGCCGCCCGCCAGTCCGCCGAGCGCGGCGGGACGTAGGCCGGCGCCAAGGCGTCCTCGTGGACGCGGATGCCGCTCGTGCCGGCCGCGCCATAGCCGCGGTGCAGTTCCTCGACCAGCGCGCCGCGGTCGACCCGCCGCGTCGCCAGCGCGTAGCCGCGCCGTGTCAGGTTGATGCGGTTGCCGGTGGCGGCGGCGATTTCCTCCATCAGCCCGATGCTGTCGTCGGTGAACGCCGTCATCACCGGGTGTGGCCACCAATTGCGGTAATTCTCGCCCGACTGCGCCGAGGTGAGGCTCATCGGCTCGCGCTCGTCGATCAGCACGAGGTCGCGGACGCCATGGCGCCGCGCCAGGGCATAGGCGGCGGCGATACCGACGATGCCGGCGCCGATCACCGCCACCGATGTTGCGCCGAGATCCTTCGCCGCCATTGCCCCGACTGCCATTGCCCTGCCTGCGTTGCGTGCCCGAATTGCATATACTCGAAGAGAAAGTTATACAATCTCCCAACCTCGCGCTGGCAACCCAGGGGCTGGCAACCCAGGGCTTGCGCCGGGGACCATTGCAGGGCCGGAGTGGGCATGCGGCGCCAGGAATTCGACTATATCGTCGTCGGCGCCGGTACCGCCGGCTGCATCGTCGCCGGACGGCTGCGCGAGGACGCCAGGCGCACGGTGCTGCTGATCGAGGCTGGCGGCAGCGATCGCTCGCCGCTCATCCGCATGCCCGCTTGCGTCCCTTTCGCCTACCAGAACCGCCGGCTCGGCTGGGGGTATCGGTCGGGGCCGGAGCCGGAGCTGGGCGGGCGCACGATCGACGAGAAGCGCGGGCGGGTGATCGGCGGCACCTCGTCGATCAACGCCATGATCGCCAACCGCGGCAATCGGCGCGACTTCGACGGCTGGGCGGCGGCAGGGCTGGCGGCGTGGGACTATGCCCACTGCCTTCCCTATTTCCGCCGGATGGAAACCTTCTCCGGCGGCGCCGATGCCTGGCGCGGCGGCGCGGGGCCCATGCGCATCACCCGCAGTGCCGCGGCGCATCCGCTCTACGCGCGTTTCCTGCGGGGCGGCGAGCAGGCGGGGCATCCGATCGCCGCCGACCATAACGGCGCCGAGCAGGAGGGGCTGCACATCGCCCAGGCCTTCATCGGTGGCGGCGAACGCTGGACCACCGCGCGCGGCTACCTGCACGAGCCCGGTCCGACGGCCAATCTCACGATCTGGCGCCGGAGCCTGGTGCACCGCATCGCCATCGACGGCGGCCGCGCGCGCGGCGCCGTCGTCACGCGCGGCGGCGAGACCGTCGAGGCGATCGCCACGCGCGAGATCGTCCTCTGCGCCGGCGCGTTCAACTCGCCGCAATTGCTGATGCTCTCCGGCGTCGGCGATGCCGCGCAGCTACGGGCGCTCGGCATCGAGTTGCGGGCGCACCGCCCGCACGTCGGGCGCAACCTCGAGAACCATCCCGGCGTCAACCTGCAATACGCCACACGCCGGGAGGATTCGCTGGTGAGCGAGCTCGGCCCGGTCGGGCGGGTGGCTCTGGCTGGCGACTGGATGCTGCGCCGGCGCGGGCTCGGGACCTCGAATTTCTTCGAGGCCGGGGCGTTCCTGCGCACGCGCGGCGACGTTGCCTTCCCGGACATGCAACTGGAGTTCCTGCCGCTGGTGCGCTTCGTGCGCGACGGCCGGCTGCGCGCCGGCCCCGGTTTCCAATTCTGGCTCGACCTGTCGCGCCCGGCCAGTCGCGGCCATGTGCGCCTGCGCTCGGCCGATCCCGCGGCGGCACCGGTGATCGTCTTCAACCACCTGGCCGCCGCGACCGACCGCAGCGACCTGATTGCGGCGATCCGCCTCACCCGCGCCCTCGTCCACCAGCCGGCATGGGAGGGCATCCGCGGCGCCGAGCTGCTGCCGGGTGCCGACGCCACGACGGACACGGATCTGGAACATTTCATCCGGTCCCATCTGGGGACGTCCTATCACCCGTCCGGGACCTGCCGCATGGGCGCGGATGCGGATTCGGTGGTCGATCCGCAGGCGCGCGTGCGCGAGGTGGACGGGCTGCGGGTGATCGACGCCTCGATCATGCCGCGGATCGTGACCGCCAATCTCAGCGCCACCGTCATGATGATGGCGGAGAAATTGTCGGATTGCCTGCTCGGTCGCCCGGCGCTGGCAGCGGCCGGCGCGCCGGCGGCGGCAGCGTAACGGCACGCGGCGTCGGCGCGCCGCCGGCCGGAGCGTGCCGCAGATCGGAA
>JAJXSZ010000122.1 GCA_021784255.1 Pseudomonadota bacterium
AGGGGGGCACCAGCGGGGAGCCGGTTCCTTATATCGAGATCGAAATGGTCTCCGGCGCCATCGGGCAGCGGCCGGTCGAGGTCGGCAGCCGTTCCGGTTTCGATGCGATCCGGTTCCTGCTCGACCGCACCGATCCCGCCTTCGGCGAGGCCGACGCACCCTACGACCGCGTCGTCGGCCCGGCCATCGCCTCGCTGCAGGCGCGGCGCACCGGCCAGCCCGTTTCGGTGCGCCGGCAGGATTTCGGCCCGCCGCCGGCCGAGCCTGCCATCAGCCTCGTCGTGCCGCTCTACGGGCGGGTCGATTTCCTCGACTTCCAGCTCGGCATCGCGGCGGCACAGATGCTACAGGGCCGCCACCGGGCGCCGGCGATCGAGCGCCTCTACGTGCTCGACGATCCACCCCGCGCGCGCACCACCGAGGCGCTCGCGGTGCAGGCGCATCTGCGCTTCGCCCTGCCCTTCTCGCTGCTCTCGCTCGATGAGAATCGCGGCTTCGCGGGCGCCAGCAATATCGGCCTCGCCCAGGCACGCGGCACCTATGTCTGCTTCCTCAACTCCGACGTCTTTCCCGGCAGCGCGGACTGGGCGCAGCGCCTCGCGGCCCGGCTCGACGCCGACCCCTCGCTCGGCGCCGTCGCCGCGCGCCTGCTCTACGAGGACGGCAGCATCCAGCACGACGGCATGCGCTTCGCGCGCCTGCCGCGCATCGGCGCCTGGCGCTTTCCCGAGCATCCCGCCAAGGGCATGCGCCCGGCCGCCAGCCGGGGCCTGCAACCTGTCCCCGCCGCGACCGGCGCCTGCCTGATGCTGCGCCGCGAGCTCGCACTGGCCGTCGGCGGCTTCGACGAAGCCTACCCGGTGGGCGATTTCGAGGATGCCGATCTGTGCATGCGGCTGCGCGGCATGGGGCTCGCCGTCGCGGTCGACCAGGACACGGTGCTGTTCCACCTCGAGCGGCAGTCGCAGGCCGGCTCGGCCGAGCACTGGCGCATGCAGCTCACCCTGTTCAACGCCTGGCGGCACGAGCGGCGCTGGCAGCGCCTGCTCGACCGCGCGGAGGCCGCATGACGAGCGACGCGCAGAACCTCGTCCTGGTCGCCGCGCACAGCCACCCGGAGCTGACCAAGGGCGGGGCGGAGATCGCCGCCTGGCAGTTGCACCGCGCGATCGCCGCCGGCAGGCACTGGAACTCCTGCTTCCTCGGCTGCGGCGGCGTGAAGCGGCCCGGCCCCTCGATCGGCCAGCCGATGGGGCCGGACCAGTATCTCTACACGCCGGGCGACTTCGACTGGTTCACGTTCATGAACCGTAACGAACGCTTCCCTGAGGACTTCACCGCCCTGCTGCACCGGCTGCGCCCGAGGATCGTGCATTTCCACCACTACGCGCAGTTCGGCGTCGAGGCCTTCGCCATCGCGCGGCGTACGCTGGCGGATCTGCGGATCGTGCTGACGCTGCACGAGTTCCAGGCCATCTGCAATCATTTCGGCCAGATGGTGACCCGCCCGGAGCGCGGCCTGTGCACGGCCGCCAGCCTGGTCGCCTGCCATCGCTGCTTTCCCGAGCGCAGTACCGTCGACCTGTTCCTGCGCGAGCACTGGCTCAAATCCTTCATGGGCCTGGTCGATGCCTTCGTCGCCCCGAGCCGCTTCCTCGCCGAGCGCTACATCGAATGGGGCCTGCCGCGCGAACGCATGCACGTCATCGCCAACGCCACCGCCGCGCCGGCGGAAATCCCGCCGCGCCCGCGCCGCTCGAAACGTTTCCAGGTCGGCTTCTTCGGCCAGATGTCGCCGCTCAAGGGCATCGGCGTGCTGCTCGACGCCGCCGAGGACCTCATCGAGGACCCGGCGATCACCATCAACATCCACGGCGACGACCGCAACCAGCCCGAGGCGTTTCGCGAGGAACTGGCGGCCCGCCTCGCCAGGGCCGGCACCAATGTCCGCCTGCACGGGCCCTACGACAACGCGCGGGTCGATGCGCTGATGCGCGGCATGGACGTCGTCGTCATGCCCTCGGTGTGGTGGGAGAATGCGCCGGTGGTGATCGAGGAGGCGCTGCGCAACCGCGTCCCGGTGCTGTGCTCGGATATCGGCGGCATGGCGGAGGCGGTGCGCGAGGGGCTCGACGGCTTCCATTTCTCCACCGGCAGCGCCAGCGAACTGGCCGCCCTGATCCGCGAACTCGCCGCCGACCCGCAACGTCTCGCCGCCCTCGGGCAGAGCATGCGCATGCCGCCCACGTCGGCCCAGATCGCGGCCAGCCATGTCGCCCTCTACGAGGCGCTGATCGACGACGCCCCGGCGGCGATCCCGATCAGCCGAGCACGGCGCGCGCGATGATCAGCTTCTGCACCTCCGAGGCGCCTTCGTAGATCCTGAGCGCGCGTACCTCGCGGTACAGCGTCTCCGGCACGCTGCCCGCCTCGACACCGAGCCCGCCCCAGAGCTGCACCGCCGCATCCGCCGCCTGCTGCGCCGCCTCGGTCGCGAACAGCTTGGCCATGGCCGCCTCGCGCGTGGTCCGCGCGCGCGACGTATCGGCCTGCCAGGCCGCGCGATAGACCAGCAGGGCGGCTGCATCGACGGCGAGCGCGACCTCGGCGAGGCGTGCCTGCGTCATCTGCAGGTCGCCGAGCGTGGCGCCGAACATCCGCCGCGAGCGGGCGCGCCCGGCCATCGCCGCGAGCGCATGCCGCGCGAAGCCGAGTGCTGCGGCCCCCACGGTCGGGCGGAAGATGTCGAGGGTCGCCATCGCCACCTTGAACCCCTCGCCCGGCCGGCCCAGCAGCGCCTCGTCGCCGACGAAACAATTGTCGAAGCGTAACGTCGCCAGCGGGTGCGGCGCCATCACCTCGATGCGCCGCGCGATCGACAGCCCCGGATTGTCCGCCTCGACGACGAAGGCGGAAAGCCCGCGCGCTCCCGGCGCTTCCCCGGTGCGCGCCACCACGACGTAATGCCCGGCAATGCCGCCGTTGGAGATCCAGGTCTTCTCGCCGTCGATCCGCCAGCCGCCCTCGACGCGCAGCGCAGCACAGCGCATCGCCGCGACGTCCGACCCCGCCTCGGCCTCGGAGAGCGCGAAGGCAGCGAGATGCGTCCCCGCCCGCACCCCCGGCAGCAGGCGCGCGCTCATCGCAGCCCCGCCGGCGAGCAGGATCGGGCCGCTGCCCAGCCCCTGCATCGCGAAGGCGAAATCCGCGAGCCCGTCATGGCGCGCCAGGATCTCGCGCGCGAGGCATAGCGTGCGCACGTCGATCGCCGGCCGCGCGCCCTCCTCCACCGGCGTTTGCGGGATCGCGTGCGCGAGCCAGCCACCCTCGCCCAGCCGCCGCGCCAGGTCGCGGCACGCGGCGTCGGTGTCGCGGGGTGCATGGCCGGCCAGCTCGCGCGCCGCCCACGCCTCCAGGCGGCGCGCGAAATCGCGATGCCGGTCCTCGAAAAACGGCCAGGCGAGATGCGCCAGGGGCTCCACCGCCATGGCTCTCAGTTCCCCGCGAAGACGGGCTTCTGGCGCGCCGCGAAGGCATGGTAGGCGCGCGCGAAATCCTCGGTCTGCATGCAGATCGCCTGCGCCTGCGCCTCCGCCTCGATGGCCGCCTCGATCCCCATGTTCCATTCCTGCGCGAGGCAGGTCTTGGTCATGGCGTGGGCGAAGCCGGGCCCCGCGGCGATCTCGTCGGCGAGCCCGCGTGCGGCCGCCGCCAGCGCCTCCGGCGGCACGACGCGGTTGAAGAATCCCCAGGCGAGCGCTTCGTCCCCCGCCAGCGCGCGGCCGGTGAACAGCAGCTCGCTCGCCCGCCCATGACCGATGATGCGCGGCAGGATGGCGCAGGCACCCATGTCCGCCCCCGCCAGGCCGACGCGCACGAACAGGAACGCCGTCCGACTGCGCGCCGTGCCCAGGCGCATGTCGCCAGCCATCGCCAGGATCGCGCCGGCGCCGGCGCACACCCCGTCCACCGCGGCGATGAGCGGCTGCGGGCAGGCGCGCATCGCCTTGACCACGTCGCCGGTCATCCGCGTGAAGCGCAGCAGCGCGTCCATGTCGCCGGCGCGCTGCAGCGCCACCAGCGGGCCGATGATCTCGTGCACGTCGCCGCCGGAACAGAAATTGCCGCCGGCACCCGTGATCACCACCGCACGGACGCCGCGCCGCGCCGCGCCCAGCGCGCGGAACAGATCGCGCAGCTCGGCGTAGCTCTCGAAGGTCAGCGGGTTTTTCCGCTCCGGGCGGTTGAGCGTGATGGTGCCGACGCCGTCCGCCACCTCCCAGCCGATGTGGCGTGCCTGATAGGTCGCGGCGTCGGCAATGGGCTGCGGCAGCGGCGCCACCGCGGCGGCGTCGGTGCTGGGTTGGGTGGCGCTGGACATCGGCTTCTCCCGCTTGGCGCGGTCAGCCACCATGCCCCGCCATCCCTGTCAACGCGGCGCGCCGGCATGGTGAGCCCGGAGGGACTCGAACCCTCGACCCCAAGATTAAAAGTCTCGTGCTCTACCGACTGAGCTACGGGCTCGCCCATGCGCCGGCCGCAAGCGGGGCCGTGCCGGCGCCTTCAACGCCAGAACCGTCCGCGATGCAAGCGCGGCGGCACGGCCCGCCCCCGCCAGCGCCGGGCGGAGCCGCGGACCGGGCCTCAGTTCGGCGCGTTCGCCATCCGCATCGTGATGATGCGGTCGGGGTTGCTGACAATGCCGTTCTGGCCGCTGCCCTTCTTGATCTCGTCGACATACTCCATGCCGGCGATCACCTGGCCGAAGATCGTGTACTGGCCGTCGAGGAACGGCGCCGGCGCGAAGCAGATGAAGAACTGGCTGTCGGCGCTGTTGGGGTCGGAGGAGCGCGCCGCGCCGACGGTGCCGCGCAGGAATTTGCGCTGCGTCGTGAACTCCGCCGGCACCGTGCCGAGCTTGCTGCCGCCGGTGCCGGTGCCGGTCGGGTCGCCACCCTGCGCCATGAAGCCGGCGATCACGCGATGGAACGGCGTGTTGTCGTAGAAATGCTGCTGCACCAGCTGCTTGAAATGCGCGACCATCTTGGGCGCGATGTCGGGCAGCAGCTCGATCGTCACTCGCCCGTATTTCAGGTCCATGTAGACCTCGTTGGCGAGGTCGGCGGCATCGCTCATTTTGACTCCGATCAGGTTGGTTGCAAGCAGGGAGAGCGAGAAGGTCCGGCGCAGCATCTGGGAACTCCCGGTCGAAATATCGTCAGTCCAGCCGGTGGGAATGGGCGTGCATGCGCGCCAGCGTCGCCGCCGGCACGAAGGAGGCGATGTCGCCGCCCAGCATCGCCACTTCCTTCACCAGCTTGGAGGAGATGAACTGGTGGCGTTCGCTCGCCATCAGGAACACGGTCTGGATCTCGCGCGCGAGCCGGTAGTTCATCCCCGCCATCGCGAACTCGTAGTCGAAATCGGTCACCGCCCGCAGCCCGCGCACGATCATCTGCGCGCCGACCTCCTGGGCGAAGTTGATCAGCAGCTTGGCGAACGGTCGCACCTCGATCGTCGCCCCGGTCTGCGCCGCGATCGGCCGGCATTCCATCTGCACCAGCTCCACCCGGTCGGCGAGGTCGAACAGCGGGCCCTTGCCGGCATTCATCGCCACGCCGACCACCAGGCGGTCGACCAGCCGCGCGGCGCGGCCGATGATGTCGAGGTGCCCGTTGGTCACCGGATCGAAGGTGCCCGGATACAGTGCCACGCGCTCACGCATCCCCGTCTCCCCGATCGTCGCCCTCCGCGTCCCCGGGCTGGGCGTCCCTGGGCTCGGCGTCCCCGGCCTGGGCGTCCCCGGGCGGGGTAGCCTGCGCTGCCGCGCCCTCCCCGTTTGCGTCCTCGTCCTCGTCGGCGACGATCGGGAACACGCTGGTCACCCGCTCGCCGTCGTCGAGCCGCAGCAGCGTGACCCCCGCCGTGGTCCGCCCGGTGACGCGCACCTGGTCGGCGGGCACGCGGATCAGCCGCCCGCCATTGGTTACCAGCATCACGTCTTCGCCCGGCCGCACCGGGAACAGGGCGGCCACCGCCGCGCCGGTCCGCGCCGAAAGCCCGACCGCGGCGATCCCCTGACCGCCGCGCCCGGAGACGCGATACGCATAGGCGGAGCTGCGCTTGCCGAAGCCCTGGTCGGTCACGGCGAGCAGCAGTTCCTCCGCCTCCTCGAGCTCGCGATAGCGCTCCGCCGACAATTCGACCGCCTCGGCGCCATCCTCCTCGGCCTCGCCCACGCTCTCCGCCGCCTCGTCCTCGGCGCGCCGCCGCGCCCGCAGGAACGCCTCGCGCTCGGCGACGCTCGCCTCGACATGGCGCAGCACCGAGAGGCTGATCACCGAATCCTGCGCCGCCAGCCTGACCCCGCGCACCCCCGTGCTGTCGCGCCCGGCGAACACCCGCAGCACGTCCTCGTTGGCCTGGAAGCGGATCGCCCGGCCGAGGCGCGTCGCCAGCAGCACGTCGTCGCCCTCGCGCGCGGTCGCCACGCCGATCAGCCGCTCCTCGCCCTCGAGCTTCATCGCGATCAGCCCGTTGGCGCGAACGTTACGGAAATCGGACAAACGGTTGCGTCGCACATTGCCGCCCGAGGTCGCGAACACCAGGTGCAGCTCGCTCCACAGATCCTCGTCGATCGGCAGTGGCAGCACCGCCGTCACCTCGTCGGTCCCGAGCTCGGGGAGCAGGTTGACCAGGGCGCGCCCGCGCGCGCCCGGCGCCGCTTCCGGCAGCCGCCACACCTTCTCGCGGAAAACCCTGCCGCCGGCCGAGAAGAACAGCACCCATTGATGCGTGTGCGCGTGGAAGCTGCGCGTCACGATGTCGTCGCCGCGCGTCGAGGAGGCGCTGCGCCCGCGTCCGCCGCGGTTCTGCAGGCGGAACGCCTCCAGGGCCGTGCGCTTGATGAAGCCGCCGCGCGTCAGCGTCACCACCATCTGCCCCGGCTCGACCAGGCTCTCGTCGTCCTGGTCCGCCACCGCCTCGACGATCTCGCTCATCCGCGGTGAGGCGATCGCCGCGCGCACCGCCAGCAGCTCCTCGCGCATCACCTCGACGCGGCGGATCCGGCTGTCGAGGATCGTCAGCAGGCTCGCGATCTCGCCGGCGACCTCTTTCATTTCGGCATCGATCTTTTCGCGCTCGAGCCCGGTCAGCCGCTGCAGCCGCAGATCGAGGATTGCACGCACCTGCTCCTCGGTGAGCCGCACCGTGTCCTCCGCGCTCACCACGTTGCGCACGTCGTCGATCAGTCCAAGCAGGGGCCGTACGCCCGCCGCCGGCCAGGCGCGCGCCAGCAGCGCCGCCCGCGCCGCCGCCGCATCGGCCGAGGCCCGGATCAGCGCGATCACCGTGTCGATCGAATCGACCGCGATCGCGAGCCCGACCAGCACATGCGCGCGCTCGCGCGCCTTCGCGAGGTCGTGGCGCGTGCGGCGCAGCACCACCTCCTCGCGGAACTCGAGGAAGCAGGCGAGCGCGTCCTTCAGTCCCATCTGCTGCGGCTGACCCCTGTTCAGCGCCAGCATGTTCACCGCGAAGTTGGTCTGCAGCTGGGTGAAACGGTAGAGCTGGTTCAGCACCACCTCCGGCGTCGCCTCGCGCTTCAGCTCGATCACCACGCGCAGCCCGGAGCGATCGCTCTCGTCGCGCATCTCACTGATGCCCTCGACCTGCTTCGCGCGCACCAGCTCGCCGATGCGCTCCAGCAGGGTCGCCTTGTTCACCTGGTAGGGGATCTCGGTGACGACGATCGCGGTGCGGTCGCGCCGGATCTCCTCGAAGCCCGCCCGCGCCCGCAGCACGATGCTGCCGCGCCCGGTCTCGAAGGCCGAGCGGATCCCGCTGCGGCCGATGATCAGGCCGCCGGTCGGGAAATCCGGCCCCGGAACGATCTTCAGCAGCGCGTCGAGCGTCATCGCCGGGTCCGCGAGCAACGCCAGCGCCGCGTCCATGATCTCGCCGGGGTTGTGCGTCGGGATGTTGGTCGCCATCCCGACGGCGATGCCGCCCGCGCCGTTCACCAGCAGGTTCGGGAACCGCGCCGGCAGCACCAGCGGCTCCTCGGCGGTCTCGTCGTAGTTGGGCTGGAAATCCACCGTGTCGCGCTCGATCTCGTCGAGCAGGAAGGCAGCGGCCGGCGCCAGGCGCGACTCGGTGTAGCGCATCGCCGCCGCCGGATCGCCGTCCACCGAGCCGAAATTGCCCTGCCCGTCGATCAGCGGCAGGCGCATCGAGAAGGGCTGCGCCATGCGCACCATGGCGTCGTAGATCGCGGCGTCGCCGTGCGGATGGTACTTGCCCATCACCGCGCCCACGGTCTGCGCCGATTTGCGATGCGGTTTCTCCGGCGTGTAGCCGAGCTCGCGCATCGCGAACAGGATGCGCCGGTGCACCGGCTTCAGCCCGTCGCGCACGTCCGGCAGCGCGCGCGCGACGATGACCGACATCGCGTAGTCGAGGTAGCTGCGCCGCATCTCGTCTTCGAGGCTGACGGGAACAGAATCCTGCGGCCCGCGCGAATGGTCGGACGTGTCGCTCAATGCTCTCTAGCCGATCCTGCTGTCGGGGAACGCGCCGTGCCTATCAGAACGGGATTTCGTCGTCGAGGTCGTGCCCGGCCGGCGCACCGCCAGCCGGCGCGTCCCAGGAC
>JAJXSZ010000123.1 GCA_021784255.1 Pseudomonadota bacterium
ACCAGCGCCGGCGCGGCCGCGGCATCGTAGGTGCCGTCGCCGTCGACCAGCACATAGGCATCCGCCTCGACATCGGCGAAGCCGCGGCGCACGGCGTGGCCCTTGCCCTGCAGCGTCTCGCGCAGCACCGCTGCCCCGGCCTCGCGCGCGGCGGCGGCGGTCCCGTCCGTCGAGTTGTTGTCGATCACCGTGATCGTCGCGTCCGGCAGCGCGGCACGCATCGCGGCGACGACGCCGGCGATGGTCGCCGCCTCGTTGTAGCAGGGGATCAGGACGGCGACGCGGGGCGTCATGCGGGTCCGCGGGCCGGGGTGGAGTGGAGCGGCCGCGGCCGGGCGGATTCGGTCGCGGGCGGCTTCATTTGAAGGCGACCGTGCGCGAGAAGTGGAAGTTGAGCCCGAGTCCGGCGATGCCGCCGGCGGCCACCGCGAACACCGGCTCGCGCGCGCACAGCGCCGACCAGGTGACGAGGGCGAAGTAGGTGCCTCGGTTGAAGGCGAAGCCGATCAGGTTGACGGCGAGGAAGCGTGCCCATTGGCGATGCGCCGGCAGGCTGCCCTGGCCGCGGAAGGTCCAGGCCCGGTTGAGCACCCAGTTGGCGGAGGCCGCGGTGAGGTAGGCGGCGGCGCCGGCGCCGTAGAGGCCGAGCCATGCCCGCAGCCCGTAGACCGTCGCCGTGTCGACCAGGAAGCCGAACGTGCCGACCACGCCGAACCGCAGGAACTGCCCGAGAATCGGGCGGCGCAGCATCGCGAAGGCGGCGGGGGAACCGGACATGGGGCGGCGATAGCCTCAGGTGCCGGCGCTGTCGAGATAAGTCGTGTAGAGGGGGGCCGGGCGGGGCGTCGCGCGGCGGGGTGCCGCTGGGCGGGATCGGCACGGCCGCGAGATCGACCGTTGCCAGCGGCCTCGCGGCACCGCAGCATGGGCCCGGCGCGGCCGTGGCGGCTGCCGAGGGGGTATCGGCGGTTGGCCGGGATGGCGACGCGACGGACGGGGACGGGACGGTGCGCTCGCCAGCGCTGCCGGACGCGGGTTATGCTGGCGCAAAATCGTAACAGGGGGCTGCGATGGGGATCAGACGTAGAACCTTTCTCGGCGCGTCGGCCGCGGCACTCGCCGCACCCGGCATCGCGCGCGCCGCCAGCGTGCTCAAGTTCATTCCGCAAGCGGACATCACGATCCTCGACCCGGTCTGGACCACCGCCTATGTGACCCGCAACCACGGCTTCCTGGTGTTCGATACGCTGTACGGCACCGACGCCACCTTCAATGCCTCGCCGCAGATGGTCGAGGGCCACGTCGTCGACAACGGCGGGCGGCAGTGGACGATGAAGCTGCGCGACGGCCTCAAATGGCATGACGGCGCGAAGGTGCTGGCGCGCGATTGTGTCGCCTCCATCCGTCGCTGGGGCGCGCGCGATGCGTTCGGCGCGACGGTGCTGCAGTTCGCCGACGAGATCGCGGCGGTGGACGACCGGACAATCCGCTTCCGCCTCAAGCAGCCTTTCCCGCTGCTGCCGACCGCACTCGGCAAGGCGGCGTCGAATTCCTGCCCGATGATGCCCGAGCGCCTGGCCATGACCGATCCGTTCAAGCAGGTGACGGAGATGGTGGGCAGCGGCCCGTTCCGCTGGAATGCCAGGGAGCGAGTGGTCGGCTCGCTCGCGGTCTATGAGAAATTCCACGGCTACGTGCCGCGCCCGGGCGGCGTCGCGTCCGGCACCGCGGGACCGAAGATCGTGCACTACGACCGCGTCGAGTGGCACGTCATCCCCGATGCGGCGACCAAGACGGCGGCGATGCAGTCGGGCGAGACGGACTGGTGGGAGAATCCGCCGGCGGACAACGCGCTGGTGCTCAAGGCCGACCGCGGGCTGGTCACCCGCGTGCTCGACCCGACCGGGCTGATGGGCTGCATGCGGCTCAACCAGCTGGTGGCGCCGTTCGACAACCCGGCGGTGCGGCGGGTGGTGCTCGATGCGGTGCGCCAGGAGGACTACATGGTCGCCGTCGCCGGCACCGATCCCTCGATGTGGCACGTGCCGACCGGCATCTTCGCGCCGGGCACGCCGATGGCGAGCGATGTCGGGCTCAAGCGCTTCACCGAGGCGAAGGACTTCGCCAAGCTCAAGACGGCGCTGGAGAAGGCCGGCTACAAGGGCGAGAAAATCGTGCTGCTGCTGCCGACCGACCTGCCGGAGCTGAAGGCGGAGGCCGAGGTTTCCGCCGACATGTTCCGCCGCATGGGCTTCGAGGTCGATGCGCAGGCTTCCGACTGGGGGACGGTGGTGCAGCGGCGCGCCAGCATGAAGCCGGTCGCCGCGGGCGGCTGGAGCGTGTTCAGCACGTTCTGGACCGGACTCGACCAGCTCTCGCCGGCGGGGCATGTGTTCCTGCGCGGGCAGGGCAAGGCGGGCGGGCAGCCGGGCTGGCCGAGCTCGCCCGCGATCGAGGCGCTGCGCAACCAGTGGCTGGCGGCGAAGGATGTGACGACACAGAAGGAGTTGGCCGTGAAGCTGCAGCAGCAGGCCTTCATCGACGTGCCCTATATTCCGCTCGGGCAGTTCTTCCAGAACACGAGCTACAAGAAATCCGTCACCGGCGTGCTCGACGGCATTCCGGTCTTCTGGAACGTGCGGCCGGCATGAACGGGGCTTTCGCCGCGGGCGGCGCGGGATGCTGACCTATATCCTGCGGCGCATCGCCGCCACGATCCCGGTGATGGGGCTGGTGGCGCTGTTCGTCTTCAGCCTGCTCTACATCGCGCCGGGCGATCCGGCGGCGATCATCGCCGGCGACCAGGCGACCGTGCAGCAGATCGCGCATATCCGCGCCTCGCTCGGCCTCGACCGGCCGTTCCTGGTGCGCTTCGGCGACTGGCTGTGGCATGTGCTGCATGGCGACCTCGGCACCTCGATCTTCACCAACCTGCCGGTCCTCAGGATGATCGAGCAGCGCGCGCCGACGACGCTGTCGCTGATGACGATCACGCTGGTGATGTCGATCGCGATCGCGGTGCCGATGGGCGTGCTCGCGGCATGGAAGGCAGGGACCTGGATCGACCGCGTCATCATGGTGATGGCGGTGTTCGGCTTCTCGGTTCCGGTGTTCGTGATCGGCTACCTGCTGGCCTATGCCTTCGCGCTGCGGCTGCCGTGGTTTCCGGTGCAGGGCTATGTTTCGCTCTCGCACGGGTTCTGGCCCTGGCTGCGCAGCCTGATCCTGCCGTCGCTGACGCTTGGCGGGATCTACATCGCGCTCATTGCCCGTATCACCCGGGCGACGATGCTCGAGGTGCTGAGCCAGGACTATGTGCGCACCGCGCGCGCCAAGGGCGTGGGGCAGCGCGAGATTCTCTATGTCCACGCGCTGAAGAACGCGGCCGTGCCGATCGTGACCATCATCGGCATCGGCTTCGCCGCCCTGATCGGCGGCGCGGTGGTGACGGAGAGCGTGTTCGCGCTGCCGGGCATCGGCCGGCTTACGGTCGATGCGATTCTCCAACGTGACTATCCGGTGATCCAGGGCGTGGTGCTGGTCTTCAGCTTCATCTACGTGCTGGTGAACCTGGTGGTGGATATTCTCTACACCGTCTTCGACCCGAGGATCCGCTATTGAGCATCACGCTGGGCGGCGTTGCCGCCGCACCGGACCTGCCGGATGTCCTGCCGCCGCGGCGCGAGCGCGGGCGCATCATGCGCTTCACCGTCCGCCATCCGACCATCGTCGCCGGCGGGCTGCTGCTGGGGATCATGGTGTTTATCGCCGTCTTCGCGCCCTGGCTCGGCACCCGCGACCCCGAGGCGATCTCGCCGATCTACCGCCTGCGCGACCCGCAGGCCGCCTACTGGTTCGGCACGGACATGCTCGGCCGCGACGTCTATTCGCGCGTTCTCTACGGCTCGCGCGTCTCGCTCGGCGTCGGCTTCAGCGTCGCCGTCCTCGCCTCCGTGATCGGCATGGCGATCGGTGTCGTCTCGGGCTTCGTGCGCTGGCTCGACATGCTGCTGATGCGCGTCATGGACGGGTTGATGTCGATTCCCGGCATTCTGCTCGCGATCGCGCTGATGGCGCTGACCCGAGGCTCGGTCTCCAACGTCGTCGTCGCGATCACCATTCCGCAGGTGCCGCAGGTCGCGCGCCTGGTGCGCGGCGTGGTGCTGACCCTGCGCGAGCAGCCCTTCGTCGAGGCGGCGGTCGCCTCGGGGACCAGGCTGCCGAAGATCCTGATCAAGCACATCGTGCCGAACACGACGGCGGCACTGACGGTGCAGGCGACCTATATCTGCGCCTCGGCGATGGTGATCGAGGCGATCCTCTCGTTCATCGGCGCAGGTACGCCGCCGACTATTCCCTCGTGGGGCAACATCATGGCCGAGGGGCGGGCGCTGTGGCAGATCAAGCCCTACATCGTCTTCTTCCCCGCGGTGTTCCTCTCGATCACGGTGCTGGCGGTGAACCTGCTGGGCGACGGGCTGCGCGACGCGCTCGATCCCCGGCTCGCGAAGCGGCTGTGACCATGGCCGGTGACGACACGCTGCTGCAGGTGACGGACCTGCAGACGCATTTCGCGACCGAGGACGGCGTGGTGCGGGCGGTGCAGGGGCTGTCCTTCTCGATCGGGGCCGGCGAGACGGTGGCGATCGTGGGCGAGAGCGGCTGCGGCAAGTCGGTGACCTCGATGTCGATCCTGCGCCTGGTGCCCGAGCCACCGGGCAAGATCGCGGGTTCGATCCGCTTCCAGGGGCGCGAGCTGCTGGCGCTGTCGGAGGCGGAGATGCGGGCGCTAAGCGGCACAGACATCGCGATGATCTTCCAGGAGCCGATGACCAGCCTCAACCCGGTGCTGACCGTCGGGCGGCAGATCGGCGAGACGCTGCGGCTGCACGAAGGGCTTGACGGGGCGCGGGCGACGGCGCGGGTGGTGGAGCTGCTGACGCTGGTGGGCATTCCGGCACCGGAACGGCGGGTGCGCGAGTATCCGCACCAGCTCTCCGGCGGCATGCGCCAGCGGGTGATGATCGCGATGGCGTTGGCCTGCAACCCGAAGCTGCTGATCGCCGACGAGCCGACGACGGCGCTCGACGTCACCATCCAGGCGCAGATCCTCGACCTGATGCGTGATCTCAAGCGCCGGGTCGGGGCGGCGATCATGCTGATCACGCACGATCTCGGCGTGGTGGCGGAGATGGCCGAGCGGGTGGTGGTGATGTATGCCGGGCGCAAGGTCGAGGAGGCGCCGGCTTCGTCGCTGTTCGCGCGCCCGCTGCATCCCTACACGCAGGGGCTGCTGGCGGCGGTGCCCAAGCTCGGCTCCTCGCTCGGCGAGGCCGGGCGCGGGCGGCTGACCGAGATTCCCGGGCAGGTGCCGAGCCTGCGCCGCCCGATCGCCGGCTGCGCCTTCGCCGGGCGCTGCCCGTATGTGATGGAGGTCTGCCGCCAGGTGACGCCGGCGGTCACGGATGCGGGGGCGGGGCATCTCGCCGCCTGCCATCTGCTTGCCGCCGGGAGGGCAGCGGCGTGAGCGCGCATCTGCTCGAGGTCAATGCACTGGTGAAACATTTCCCGCTCCGGGGCGGACTGTTCGGGACCCGGCGCGGCGTCGTGCATGCGGTGGACGGGGTCTCGTTTCACATCGATCGCGGCGAGACGCTGTCGGTGGTCGGCGAGAGCGGCTGCGGCAAGTCCACGGTCGGGCGCACCGTGCTGCGGCTGCTCGACCCGACGAGCGGCGAGGTCTGGCTGGGCGGCGAGCGGATCGACAACCTGCCGGCGCGCCGGCTGCGGCCGCTGCGCCGGCGCATGCAGGTGGTGTTCCAGGATCCGTTCTCCAGCCTCAACCCGCGCCTGTCGGTGGGCGAGATCATCGCCGAGCCGATCGTCAATTTCGGCCTCGCCTCGGGCGCGGAGCTGAAGGACCGGGTGGCGGGGCTGATGGACAAGGTGCAGTTGCCGCGCGACGCGATTAAGCGGCTGCCGCACGAGTTCTCCGGCGGCCAGCGCCAGCGCATCGGCATCGCCCGCGCGCTCGCGCCCGGCGCGGACATCATCGTCTGCGACGAGGCGGTCTCGGCGCTCGACGTGTCGGTGAAGGCGCAGATCGTCAACCTGCTCGCCGATCTGCAGGACGAGCTCGGGCTGGCGCTGCTGTTCATCAGCCACGACCTCGCCATCGTCGAGCACCTGACGCATCGCGTCGCGGTGATGTATCTCGGCAAGATCGTCGAGATGGCGGACCGGCGCACGCTGTTTGCCGCGCCGCACCACCCCTATACCCGCGCGCTGCTCTCCGCCGTGCCGGTGCCGGACCCGACGGTGAAACGCCAGCGCGTCATCCTCAAGGGCGACGTGCCGAGCCCGATTAACCCGCCCTCGGGCTGCCGTTTCCACACCCGCTGCCCGTTCGCCTTCGACCGTTGCCGCAGCGAGGAGCCGCTGCTGCGCGAGCGCGCGCCGGGGCAAATTTCCGCCTGCCATCTCGACGCGGTGCCGGCGGCGGCGTGAGGCGGCGCGTCCGCGTTATGGCCGCGCGAGCATAACGCAGAAGGTATCACGACCGCGCCGCTTGACCATGGCGGGGGCAGCGGCGACATTGCCGCGCAGGACGATGCCGCCGGCCGGTTACGCCGGCGCGGCGCAACGCAGGGCGAGACGAAACGCAGGGGAGGAACGCATGCCGCAGGTGACACTGTCGGTGAACGGCAAGAGCCATACGGTCGAGGTCGAGGGCCGCACCCTCCTGGTCGAGTTGCTGCGCGAGAAGCTGGGGCTGACCGGCACGCATGTCGGCTGCGACACCAGCCAGTGCGGCGCCTGCGTGGTGGATGTGAACGGCACCTCGGTGAAGTCCTGCACCATGCTCGCACTGCAGGCGGATGGCGCGCAGGTGACGACGATCGAGGGCCTGGCGAAGCCGGACGGCACGCTGCACCCGATGCAGGAGATGTTCCGCGAGCATCACGCGCTGCAGTGCGGGTTCTGCACGCCGGGCATGGTGATGAGCGCGATCGACCTGGTGAACGCGCATCCCGAGGGGCTCTCGGAGGCGCAGATCCGCCACGGGCTCGAGGGCAATCTCTGCCGCTGCACCGGCTACCACAACATCGTCAAGGCGATCGCCGCGGCCTGGCCGCTGATGCACGGCAAGCAGATGGCGGCCGAGTAGGCCGGGCCAGGCCGCGGGACCAGCCGGGGTACAAACGGCGGCCCCGCGGGATGTCGGCTGAGGGCGGGTGCGCATCCGATCGTCGCACCCGGAGGAGCGAGCCAGGGGAGGCAAGACCTCGATGAGCGAAACGTTCGAAGGCATCGGCGCATCGGTCAGGCGCAAGGAAGACCTGCGCTTCATCAGCGGCCACGGCCACTATGTGGACGACATCAACCGTCCGAACCAGCTTTACGCCTATATCCGGCGCAGCGACCGCGCGCACGCCGAGCTGCGCGGCATCGACACCGCGGCGGCGCAGGCGGCGCCTGGTGTCGTCGCCGTCTACACCGCCGCCGACCTGGCCGGGATCGGCGGGCTGCCCTGCGGCTGGCAGATCCACAGCAAGGACGGCTCGCCGATGGCCGAGCCGCCGCATCCGGTGCTGGCGAGCGGCAAGGTGCGCCATGTCGGCGACCCGGTCGCGGTCGTCGTCGCGGCGACGAAGCAGCAGGCGAAGGACGCGTCCGAGAAGCTGGTCATCGACTACCGCGACCTGCCGGCGGTTGCGAGCGTCACCGATGCGATCGCGCCGGGCGCGGCACAAGTGCACGAGGGGGCGGCGGGCAATCTCTGCTACGACTGGGAGATCGGCGACAAGGCGACGGTGGACGCGGCCTTCGCCAGGGCGGCGAAGACGGTCACGCTCGACCTGACCAACAACCGGCTGATCCCCAACGCGATGGAGCCGCGCGCGGCGATCGGCGACTACGACCGGACCACGGACGAGCACACGCTCTACACCACCAGCCAGAACCCGCACGTGATCCGGCTGCTGATGGGCGCCTTCGTGCTGCAGATCCCCGAGCACAAGCTGCGCGTGGTGGCCCCCGACGTGGGCGGCGGCTTCGGCAGCAAGATCTATCATTACGCCGAGGAAGCGATCGTCACCTGGGCGGCGGGCCGGCTCGGGCGGCCGGTGAAGTGGTCGGCGGAGCGCAACGAGAGCTTCATGTCCGACGCGCACGGGCGCGACCATGTCAGCACCGCCGAGCTGGCGCTCGACGCCGAGGGACATTTCCTGGCGCTGCGGGTCCGCACGCTGTGCAACATGGGCGCCTATCTTTCGACCTTCGCGCCGGCGGTGCCGACCTATCTCTACGCGACGCTGCTCGCGGGTGTGTACAAGACGCCGGCGATCCATGCCGAGGTGAAGGCGGTGTTCACCAACACCGTGCCGGTCGATGCCTATCGCGGCGCCGGGCGGCCGGAGGCGAGCTTCCTGCTCGAGCGGCTGGTCGATGTGGCGGCGCGCGACACCGGCATCGACCGGGTCGAGATCCGGCGCAGCAACTTCATTCCGAAGGATGCGTTCCCCTACCAGACGCCGGTCGCGCTGCAGTACGACAGCGGCGACT
>JAJXSZ010000124.1 GCA_021784255.1 Pseudomonadota bacterium
CAGGCGCAAGGCCGGGCCGAGGCCGCCGCGGATCTCGCGGCGCTGGGACCGGTGGATCCCGGCCCGTCGGCGACCGCCGCCTGACCCGCCGCGGTGCTCGACCGGCGGCCGGAACCGGAGGGAGGGCCTGAGTTGAGCACGCCCGCAGAACGCCGCCAGCGCGAGGCGACACAAGCCGTTGCTGCCGCGCGGCGCGCTGCGGCGGCGGGGGATGCTGCCGAGGCGCGCGCCTGGCTGGAGCGCGCGCGCCGGCTGGCGCCCCGCGAGCCGGCGGTGGCGCTGCTGCTCGCGCAACGGTACATCGCCGAGCATGCGCCGCGCGCGGCGTTGCCGTTGCTCGAGAGCGTGGTCGCCACGGGGCCGCTGCGCGAGGCGTGGTGGATGCTGGCGGCGGTGCGGCTGGCGCTCGGCGATCTGGCCGGCGCGGTGGTGGCGCTGGAGGTGGCGCTGCGGCGGTTCCGCCTGCCCGATCCGATACCCCAGACCGCGGCGACGATCGCCCGCGCCGCCGGTCGGCCCGGCTGGTGCGGCCTCGGCGCGCATGGGCCGGCCGCGGTGACCTTGCCAGGGGCCGGGCCGGTGCGACGGCAGCGCACGCCGGAGGGTATCGGCTTCGTCGCGGGCGGGCAGGCCCTGCTCGGTTCGCCGCTCGACCCGGGCGTGCTCGATCGGATCGAGGGCGCGGTCCGTGCCGAGGCCGGGAGGCTGGCTGGCTGGGTCTGGTATCCCGCCGACCCCGATCGCGATCCGGTGCTCACCGTGGCCGGTGGCGGCGGCACGCGCCGCGTCGTCGCGGCGGACCGCTCCATGGCGGCGCCGCGCCCGCTGGTGCAGGCGCGCGGCTTCAGCCTCACGCTCGATGCGCGCGACGGCGCGGGGGCCGTCAGTGTCACCGCCGGCGGGCGGGCGCTGGCCGGCAGCCCGGTCGATCCGTTCGCCGAACATCGCGCGGCGCGCGCGCACGGCGCGGCGCTGGCCCGCGCCTATCCGCCTGCCGGCCGCGAGCGGCCGATCCCGCCGTATCCGGTGCATGCCGACATCCTCGGGCTGCCGGCGCACGCGCCCCTGCGACCGCGCCGGCCGGTCGCGGTCGTGCTGACGGTGTACGGCACGGGCGAGGCCGCCAATCACGAGGCGACGCTCGCCTGCCTCGCTGCCCTCGACACCACGCTGCCGCGCGGTGCGGCGCTGGTCATCGTCGACGATGCCAGCACGGACGCCGCCCTCATCGCCGCGCTGGCGGCGCGGGCGGCCCGGCCCGGTACGCATCTGATACGGTTGCGTCATAATCTCGGTTTCTGCGCTGCCGCCAATGCCGGGCTGCGCGCGGCCTGGCGGCTCGTGCCGGCGCGCGACGTCGTGCTGCTCAACAGCGACACCCTGCCGGCGGCCGGCTGGATCGAGCGGCTGCGCGAGGCGGTCCACGCGGCCGGCGATATCGGCACCGCCTCGCCCCTGTCCAACGACGCGACCATCCTCTCCTACCCGTGCGCGGACCGGCGCAACGCCATGCCCGCCGACCTCGCGGCGATCGGCCGCCTGGCCGAGGCCGCCGGCGGCGAGCCGGTCGCGGTGCCGACCGGGGTCGGCTTCTGTCTCTACGTTCGCCGCGAGTGCCTCGCTGCCACCGGCCTCCTGCGCGCCGACCGGTTCGCGCAGGGCTATGGCGAGGAGAACGATTTCTGCCGCCGCGCCGCCTGGCTCGGATGGCGGCACGTGGCGGTGCCGCGCGCCTATGTCGCGCATCGGGGCAGCGGCAGCTTCGGCGCCGCGACGGCGGCGCTCGTCGAGCGCAACAGCGAGGCCATGGAGCGGCTGCACCCGGGCTATGCGGCGACGATCGCGCGATGGATCGAGGCCGATCCGCTGGCGTCGGCGCGCCGCGCCCTCGACGCCGCGCGCCTCGCCGCGGGCAAGCCTCGCGAGGCGGTGCTGCTCGTCACCCACGACGACGGCGGCGGCGTCGAACAGGCGGTGCGGGCACGCATCGCCGAGCTGGCCGCCGCCGGGCAGGAGGCGCTGCTGCTGCGCCCGGTCCTGCTCGGCGACGGCGACGGCGAGACGCGCTACCGCGCCGGGTTCTGCCGCCTCGACGACGCTGCCGGCAGCTTCCCCAACCTGGTGTTCCGCCTGCCGGACCAGCTCGCGGCGCTGCGCGAGCTGCTGCGCCGCCGGCGGGTCCGCGCGGTCGAGATCCATCACCTGCTGGGCCATGACCGTGCCGTCGCCGGCCTCGCGGCGGCGCTAAAGGTGACGCTCGCCTGGCATCTCCACGATTATGCCTGCGTCTGCCCGCGCGTGACCTTGTCGTGGCCCGACGGGCGGTATTGCGGCGAGCCGTCGCCGGTCGAGGCCTGCGAGGCGTGCATCGCCGATCATGGCCGGCGCGACGGCTCCGACCTGCCGGTCGCGGCACTGCGTGCGGCGAGCGCGGCGGCGCTGGCATCGGCGCCGGTAACGGTGCCCTCGGCCGATGTCGCGACCCGTCTGGCGCGGCATCTGCCGGGCGTGGCGGCGCGCGTCGTCCGGCCGGAAAGCGACGCGGATCTGCCAGGCATCGTGGCGCGACCGGTGGCGGGCCGCCGGCGGATCGCCGTGCCCGGCGCGATCGGACCCGAGAAAGGCTACGACGTGCTGCTCGCCTGCGCCCGCGATGCCGCGCGCCGCGACCTGCCGATCGAGTTCGTCGTCGTCGGCTACAGCCTCGACGATGCGCGGCTGATGGCGACCGGCCGGGTCTGGGTCACCGGCCGCTACGAGGCGGCGGATGGCGAGGCGCTGCTGCGCGCCCAGGCCGCGTCGCTCGCCTTCATCCCCTCGACCTGCCCCGAGACCTGGTGCTTTGCGCTCTCGCTCGCCTGGCGGGCCGGGCTCGCCGCCTGCAGCTTCGATCTCGGCGCACAGGCCGAGCGGATCCGGGCCAGCGGGCGCGGTTTTCTGCTGCCGCTGGGGCTGGCGGCAGGCGGGATCAACGCGGCGCTGCTCGCCCCGCCACCCCTTGCCATGCGCCGCGGTTGACGCGAAACAGGAACAGCCCCGCGCGACCAGGCGACACATCTAGCAACCCGCCACCCATCGATCGGAATCGCCGAATGTCAGAAGCTGTTGCCCGTCCAGCCGTCTCGCCGGTCGAGGAGCTGAAGGTCACCGGCCATCTCATGGCATTGGACGCAGGACTCTACTGCATCGTCGTCTCGCACACGCCCGCCGCCGGGAGCCGCACGGGGCTGCCGGCCGTGCGGATCACCCCCTCACCGGGCCCGGCCGGCCGGCCCGAGGCGGTGACGGTGCGCACCCTGCGCGACGACGGCCTGCTGTCCGGGGCCGGCGATGCCGCGCTGGTGCGGATCGAGGGAGAGGCGGCGCAGGTCCTGGTGACCGTCTATCAGGCGCAGGGCGCCCAGGACGCGGCACCGAGCGTGCAGGTGATGCGGTTGTCCGAAGCCGGCGCGGCCGCCGTGGCAGCGGATGCCGGCGCGGCCGCTCCCGCCGCGGCGCCGGCGGCGGCCGCGCCGAGACCGGCGCCGCGCAAGCCGGAGGTGCTGGCGCATGTGCAGGCGCGCGGCGACATCACCGTGCGGCTCGGCGAGTGGATGGGCGAGAAGGGCTCCGGCCGCTGGATCGAGGGCTTTGCGATCGCGCCCGAGGGCGTCGCTCCCGCCGACGTCGAGTATCAGGCGGTACTCGGCAAAGGCTGGCTCTCGCCATGGGTCGAGGGTGCGCAGTTCTGCGGCAGCCGCGGCATGGCGCTGCCGGTGCTCGGGTTGCGGGTCCGGCTGCGCAACGACATCAGCAAGACCCGCGCGCTGCGTGTCGAGGCGAGCTTCGTCGACGGCAGCAGCGCCGGTCCGGTGGGCGACGGCGAGGTCTGCGAGAGCCCGTCGCTGGCCCCGCTCGAGGCGTTCCGCATCGAGGTGATGCCCCGCGGCGAGGCGGCCGACGCCGGGCGGGCGTCGCGCATGGTCCGGCGCCGGGCCTGATCTGGCGCGCCGTTGCGCTACCTTTTCGTCCACCAGAATTTCCCCGGCCAGTTCCTGCACCTGATTCGCAGGCTGCTGGCCGAGGGCGGGCACGACATCGTCTTCATCTCGGAGGCCAACAGCAACCAGATCCCCGGCGTGCGTCGCGTTGTCTATCGCCTGCCCGAGTATGCGCCGGAGCCGATCCATCCGCACGCGCGCGAATGGGACCGGGGTGTGCGGCGGGCAGAGCAGGTGGCCGGCGTGGCGCGCAACCTGAAAACCCTCGGCTTCGAACCCGACATCATCATCGGCCACCATGGCTGGGGCGAGCTGCTCGACCTCAAGCAGGTCTTCCCGTCGACGCCGATCCTGGGTTATTTCGAATTCTACTATAACCCCGCCGGCGAGGACGTCGGCTTCGATCCCGAGTTTCCGGCCGATGAGGCGGTACGCGCGCGCATCCCCGGCATGAACCAGATCAACCACGCGGCGATCGCGCTCGGCGAGCACGGCCACAGCCCGACCGAATGGCAGCGCTCGCGCTATCCCGACTGGGCGCGCCACAGCATCCGGCTGCTCAAGGAGGGGGTGCGGCTCGACGAGCTCGCGCCCGATCCCGCAGCGCGGCGGCGGCGCTTCGCCATCGGCGATTTCGTCGTCGAGCCGCGCGATCGGCTGGTGACCTATGTCGCGCGCAACCTCGAGCCCTACCGTGGCTACCATACCATGCTGCGCGCCCTGCCATCGTTGCTGAAACGCAAGGATGTCCGGGTGGTGATGCTGGGCGGCGACGATGTCAGCTACGGCCCGCGCCTCGCTTCCGGCTCCTGGCGCGACCATTACCTCAGGCAGATGCAGGGCAAATACGATGCGAGCCGGGTGCTGCTGCCCGGTCAGGTGCCCTACGACGTCTATCGCGGCCTGCTGCGGCGCTCGGACGCGCATGTCTACCTGACCTACCCGTTCGTCGTCTCGTGGTCGCTGCGCGAGGCGATGGGCGCGGGATGCACCATCGTCGCCGCGGATGTCGAGCCGGTGCGCGAGTTCATCACCGACGGGCAGACCGGGCTCCTGACGCCCGCGCTCGACCCCGCGACGCTGGCGCGCAACGTGCTCGGCCTGCTGGAGGATCGCCATCGCGCCGAGGCGCTGCGCCAGGGCGCGCGCGCCTGGGCGGAGCGGCATCTGCGCATGAACGACTACCTCGACGCCTACCAGGCGCTGATCGCCGAGATCGTCGGGACCGCGCCGAGACCGCGCCGGGCGACGGCTGCCGCCAGGCCGGCACCGAAGCCGGCGCCCAAGCCGGGGGCGAAAGCCAAGGCGGCGCCGCGCAAGGCAGCGCCGCCGGGGGCCGCCGTGGGCGCTAAAGCGGCAGCCCCCGCAGCGCGGCGTCGATCGCCGCCTGCTGCGCGTCGCTGACCCGCATCATCGGCGCGCGCGGCGGATAAAGGCCCAGGCCCTGGCGGTGCTGCGCGTATTTCACGCAGGCCGGCAGGTTATCGTGCGGCATCGCGTTCCACAGCACCGCCAGGCGGCGATGCAGGTCGAGCGCGGTCTTGTGGTCGCCGGCGGCGACGGCGTTCCACAGTTTCACGCACACCCCCGGCACGGCGGTGGTCAGGGCGCTGATCGCGCCATCCACGCCGAGCGCGAAGGCGGGGTAGAGCAGGGCATCCGTGCCGGTGAAGACGACGTTGCCGGGCGCCGTGCCGGCCACCAGGTCGGAGACGGATTTGAGGTCGCCCGCGCTCTGCTTCATGCCGACGACGCCGGGCACCTCGCGCATGATGCGCAGCATCAGTGCGACATCGAGATAATTCCACGGAACGACGTTGTAGATCAGGATCGGCAGGTTGCAGGCGGCGTGGATGGCGCGGAAATGCTCGATCGTGTGTTCCGCATCGGGCTTGAACAGGTAATGGACGGGCGTGATCTGGAGGGCTGCGATGTCCATGCCGCGCAGCAGCGCCGCGCGCTCGATCGCTTCCTGCGTCGAGTTCACGATCAGCCCCGCGAGCAGCGGCACGCGCCCGGCCACCGCCTTGTGCGCGGTCGCGGCCGCGGCGGCGAACTCGTCGCGGGTCAGCGTGTGGCCTTCCCCGGTGCTGCCGCCGACCACGAGACCGTTGACGCCGGCGGCGATCATCATGTCGAGCTGCTCGCCGATCGCCCCGTGCACGATGCGTCCGGCATCGTCGAAGGGCATCGCGACCGGCGGCACGATCCCGCGCAGCCCCGCAATCGCGGCGGTTGCCGCCTGCGGCGCCGGGTTGCTGATCACGTTCATGGCATTTCCTTCCCTTGGTTTGGCGCCAGTTGGTTTGGTGCCAGCGGTGTTTGGTGCCAGCGTGCCTCAACCGGCGCGCGAAGGATAGCTCACGCCCATGCCCGCGCGGACGTCCTGCTGCATGCCATATTGCGCGAACGGGTAGCGGAAGCCGTTCTTCGCCAGCGCCTGCATGCCCGCGATTGCCTGGTCAAGCTGCTCCGGCGGCAGCGCCATCAGCATCTCCTCGTCGAGCACGCCACCATAGCGGCGCTCGGCGAAACAGGGGATGGAAAGGCTCGGCTCGCGGCGCACCAGGGCGCGGCCCCAGGAATCGGCGCAGGCGGATTCGCCCACCACGCCCCAGTCGAACCGGCGATAGCCCGACCATTGCAGTCCGTTGATGAAATACATCATCGCCCCCGGCGTGGCGTAGAACAGCGCGATGTCGGGCGGGTCGAGCCGGCCGGCGGCAAGCGGGGAGATCACCAGCGCTTCGTAGCGCCCGTCCTCGACGCAGTGCATCGCCGCCTGGTGCGCGCGGGCGTCTTCGGGGGTCGCGAACCAGACGCCGGCCATGTGCTCGCCGGAGCGCCAGGCCGTGTCCTTGGCCCGGCCGAGACCGACCACCGCACGGCATTGCGCGCCGACCAGGTCCTCGGCGGTGATGCCCACGGTCCAACCCAGGCGCGCGGCCTGGCCCACCGCCTGGTCCAGGGTGTGGATCGCCTGCGGGCGGCGGAGGCGCGGAATCGCGTCCATCGCGGCGCGATCCGCGAGCAGTTTCATCCCGAAGGGCAGGCTGCGCAGCCGCAGCAATTGCTCGAGCGTGGCGGCCAGCGCCGCCCAATCCCGTGTCGCCATGCCCATCGCCCCCGACCGTTGCTGCCGCGCAGCATGGCCCAGAACGGCGCCGCTGTCAGGCGGCGCGGGCCAGCCGCAACTCGCTCCAGATGGCGGCCAGCGCGTCGAGCAGATGGGCGACGTCCTGGTCGGTGTGGAGCGGGCAGGGGGTGACGCGCAGCCGCTCCGAGCCGCGGGCGACGGTCGGGTAGTTGATGGGCTGGACGTAGATGCCGAACTCGTCGAGCAGGCGGTCGCTGATCTGCCGGCAGAGCACCGGGTCGCGCACCATCACCGGGACGATGTGGCTCGGATTGACCAGATGCGGGATGGCGCGCGCATCGAGCCCGGCGCGCACCTGCGCCACGCGCGCGTGCATCTGTTCGCGCTCGGCCGAGGAGGAGCGCAGGTGGCGGACCGAGGCGACGGCGCCCGCGGCTACCGCAGGCGGCGGCGAGGAGGAGAAGATGAAGCCCGAGGCGAAGCTGCGCACGAAATCGCACATCGCCGCCGAGCCGGCGATATAGCCGCCCACCACCCCGAACGCCTTGGCCAGCGTCCCCTCGATCACGGTCAGGCGGTGCGCCACCCCGTCGCGCTCGGAGATGCCGCCGCCGTGCGGCCCGTACAGCCCCACCGCATGCACCTCGTCGAGATAGGTCATGGCCCCGTAGCGCTCGGCGACGTCGCAGATATCGGCGATCGGGGCCACATCCCCGTCCATCGAATAGACGCTCTCGAAGGCCACCAGCTTCGGCTGGCCGGCCGGCAGCGCGGCCAGCCGGCGCTCGAGGTCGGCGACGTCGTTATGCGCGAAGATCTGCCGCTCGGCGCGGCTGTGGCGGATGCCCTCGATCATCGAGGCGTGGTTGGCCGCGTCGGAAAGCACGGCGCAGCCCGGCAGCCGGGCTGCGAGCGTGCACAGCGTCGCCCAGTTGCTGGAATAGCCGGAGGTGAACAGCAGCGCCTCCTCCTTGCCATGCAGCCCCGCCAGCTCGCGCTCCAGGATCACGTGGTGGTGGTTGGTGCCGGAAATGTTGCGCGTCCCGCCGGAGCCGGCGCCACAGGCATCGATCGCCTGGTGCATCGCCGCCAGCACCGCCGGGTGCTGGCCCATGCCCAGATAGTCGTTCGAGCACCAGACCGTCACCTCGCGCGCGCCGCCGCGCGCGTGCAGCGCCGCCTTCGGAAACCGCCCCGCGCGCCGCTCGATGTCGATGAAGACGCGATACCGGCCCTCGCGCTTCAGACCGTCCAGCTCGCTCTGAAAGAAGGCTTCGTAGTCCATACCATCCCTCCGTGGGGCGCCGCCGCGGTCGCACGACCGCTCCTTGCGGCGCGTTACCTTTCCAGGGCAAGGCCCGACTTGATGCAGGTCAATAGCATAACGGCCGGGCCGGGGCAGGGGCCGGGGCCGGGGCCG
>JAJXSZ010000125.1 GCA_021784255.1 Pseudomonadota bacterium
ATGGCCTGCGCCAGGCGGACGAATTGCTGCATGTGCTCGGTCATCGCGCGCGCCTCCGTTACCGGGGAGGTTCTACGGAGCCGGACTTCCGGCTGCCAGCGTCGATTCAGAAATAGGTCACAAAACAGTGCCTATTTTCTTGCAATTCAGCCATGCAGAAGCCGAAGCGGGAGCGTTGTCCGAAAAATTAGGTCCGATTCGGAACTTTTACCCGCCCGCCACGCCGAAACCGCGCCAGATACCCCGGCACCACCATGTCCATCGGCGTCACGCATCCGCCCCAGCGCCGCGCCGGATCGACGACGTTGTCGTGCCCCAGCATCAGCAACTGGTCCCTGGTCAGCAGCCGGCCGGGCAGCCGCTCCAGCACCCGCGCCTGCAGCCGCGCGATCCCCATCGGCATGTCCCAGACCAGCCGCCGCCGCCCGATCAGCGTCAGCATCCAGCGCATCAGCTCCTCGAGGCTGCGCACGTCCGGCCCGCCCAGCTCCCAGGTTCCCGCCGGCGCCGCCATCGCCGCGTCCGCCACGTCGCCGACATAGACCGGCTGGAACTTCGTCGTCCCGCCGACGATCGGCAGCACCGGCAGCAGCGAGGCGAGCAGCGCGAACCGGTTGAAGAACGCATCGTCCGCCCCGAACACGATCGACGGCCGCAGGATCACCGCCTGCTGCTGTGCCGCCAGGACCGCCGCTTCGCCCGCCGCCTTGCTGCGCCCGTAGCGGCTCGGCGAGGCGGCATCGGCGCCGATCGCCGAGACATGCACGAAGCGTTCGGCCGCGGTGGCCAGCCGGGCGATGCGCTCCGCGCCCTCGGCGTGGGTCCGCTCGAAATCCCCGGCCCGCCGCTCGGCGATGATGCCGGCGCAGTTGACCACCGTCGCCGCGCCATCGACGGCGCGCGCCACCGCCGCCTCCGCCTCGAGCGGCGCGTGCAGCGGCACGATCTGGCCGACGCGGCCCATCGGGCGGAGGAACATCGCGCCCTCGGTGTCGCGCACCGCGACGCGCACCAGGTCGCCGCGCGCGGCCAGCCGCTGCACCACGTGGCGGCCGATGAAGCCGCTGGCCCCGAAGACGGTGGCGATGGGTCGTGTCATGGAAAAACCATCCGCTGTTGGTGCGATTCCCGTGCCTCGCTGCATAACGGACCAACCGCCCGGCGTCATCCCGGCGCCGGCGCCCTGCCGGCATCGCCTGCGCCCCGTTGACGTCGTGCCGGCCGCGGCTTAGATGCGCGCCTCCCGATGCCAAGACCTGTGCCCAGGTGGCGGAATTGGTAGACGCGCAGGTTTCAGGTACCTGTGGCCGCAAGGTCGTGGAAGTTCGAGTCTTCTCCTGGGCACCAAGGGTTCGAGTGTGACCGCCATCCATCTCCACCGCGGTGACCTTCCGGCCGGGCTCGCGCTCGGCCCGGTGGTCGCCATCGACACCGAGACCATGGGGCTGGACCCCCGCCGCGACCGGCTCTGCCTGGTGCAGCTCTCGGCCGGCGACGGCACCGCGCACCTGGTGCAGATCGGGCGCGCGGCGGGCCCAACAAGCATGGGCCCGGCTGGCATGGGCCCGGCTGGCATGGGCCAGGGGAGGGCGGACTGCCCGAACCTCAGATCCCTCCTCGCCGACCCCGCGGTCACCAAGCTGTTCCATTTCGCCCGCTTCGACGTCGCGATGCTCGCCCACGCGCTCGGCGTCGAGGTGGCGCCGGTGATCTGCACCAAGATCGCCTCCAAGCTGGTGCGCACCTACACCGACCGCCACGGCCTCAAGGATCTCTGCCGCGACCTGCTCGGCGTCGAGATCTCCAAGCAGCAGCAATCCTCCGACTGGGGCGCCGAGGAGCTGAC
This sequence comes from Pseudomonadota bacterium, assembly GCA_021784255.1. Taxonomy (GTDB): domain Bacteria; phylum Pseudomonadota; class Alphaproteobacteria; order Acetobacterales; family Acetobacteraceae; genus JAJXXT01. The sequence goes on from JAJXSZ010000125.1 coordinate 1,847, forward strand.
CGCCGAGCAACGCGCCTACGCCGCCTCGGACGTGCTGCACCTGCACGCGCTGTGGGCGAAGCTCGAGGCGCTGCTGGTCCGCGAGGGCCGGCTCGAGCTTGCCCGCGCCTGCTTCGCCTTCCTGCCGGTGCGCGGCCGACTCGACCTGCTCGGCTACACCGAACCCGACATCTTCGCCCACTGAAGCCCGGCCGGATGGGGGTTGCCGCGCCTTCATCCGCCGTTTTGTTGACCCTCTGCCGGCAGGCTCCTAGACCGCACCCATGCGCGACGCCCCCCTGCGTGACATAGGCGACGCCCCGACTGTCACGCGGCCAGCCCCGGCGCGGCCGGCCGGTGACGCCGCGTCCGCGGACCGCGCTCCCGGCGCCTCCACTTCCGACGGCCTCACTCCCGACGACACCCGTCCCGAACCCCCCGGTTCCGAAGCCCCCGGTTCCGAAGCGGGCACGGCGACCGCCGATATCGCCGCCGGCCGCGCCGTGCTCGAGGCCGAGGCCGCCGGGCTCGGCGCGCTCGCCGCCTCGCTCGACGCCAGCTTCGCTGCGGCAGTGGCGATCCTGGCCGCGACGTCCGGGCGCGTCGTCGTCACCGGCATGGGCAAGTCCGGCCATGTCGCCCGCAAGATCGCAGCGACGCTCGCCTCCACCGGCACGCCGGCGCTGTTCGTCCACCCCGCCGAGGCCTCGCACGGCGATCTCGGCATGATCGTCGAGGGCGACGCCGTCCTGGCGCTGTCCAATTCCGGCGAAACCGCGGAACTCGCCGACCTCGTCGCCCATGCCCGCCGCTTCGGCCTGCGGCTGCTCGCGATCACCGCCCGCGCCGCCAGCGCGCTCGCCCGTGCCGCCGACGTGCTGCTGCTGCTGCCGGCGGCGCCGGAAGCCTGCCCGCTCGGCCTCGCCCCGACCACCAGCACGACGATGCAGCTCGCCCTCGGCGACGCGCTGGCCGTCGCCCTGCTGACGCGGCGCGGTTTTTCGCCGTCGGATTTCAGCGTCTTCCACCCCGGCGGCAAGCTCGGCGCGCGTCTGCGCCATGTGCGCGACCTGATGCATGCCGGGCCGGGCCTGCCGCTCGCCACCGCTGCCACGCCGATGCCCGAGGCGCTGATCCGCATGACCGAGGGCCGCTTCGGCTGCCTCGGCATCGTCGACGACGCAGGCCAGCTCATCGGCATCGTGACCGACGGCGACCTGCGCCGCGCCATGGCGCCGGACCTGCTGGCGCGCCGCGCCGGCGAGGTGATGACCGCGGCGCCGCGCACCATCGGGCCGGACGCGCTGGCCGCCGAGGCGCTGGCGCTGATGAACCGCCGCGACCGTCCGATCACCGCGCTGTTCGTCGTTGCCGCCGGCCGGCCGGTTGGCATCGTGCATGTGCACGACCTGCTGCGCGCGGGGGTGGCGTGAACCGCCCCCGGCTGGCCGAGGCCCCGCCGGTGCCGCGCCGCCGGCGCATCGGCGCGGGCCGCGTCCACCCGGTTCCCAGCGCCCCCGCCATCGCCCGCCGCCGCCGCCGCATCGGCCTCGCCAAACTGGTGCTGCCGGCGCTCGCCGCCTGTCTGCTCGCCACCGTCGCGCTGTGGCCGGAGCTGGCCGGCAACGGCCGCCTCGGCGACCAGGCGCTCCGCGGCCAGCCGGTCACGCCGAGCGGCGAGATCGTCGATGCCCGCTACCGCGGCGTCGACGACGCCGGCCGCCGCTTCACCGTCACCGCCGCGACCGCGACCCAGGACGGCCCGAACCTCATTCGCCTCGCCGATCCCAAAGGCGACATCGGCGCGGGCGCCGGCCCCTGGCTGCTGGGTGAGGCGCGGCACGGCGTGTTCGACCGTGCCACCCGCCAGCTCGACCTCGCCGGCCACGTCCTGCTCTACCGCAGCGACGGCACCATGCTGCGGACCGACACCGCGACCGTGGATCTCGGCGCCGGCGTCGCCGTGAGCAACGACCGCGTCCATGTCGAGGGCCCGTTCGGCACCCTCGACGCGCAGGGCTTCTGGGTCTCGGACGGCGGCCAGGTGGTGCGCTTCAGCGGCCCCGGCCGGCTGGTCCTGAAGGCGGCGGGCGGATGAGGCGGCGCGACTTCCTGGCGGCGCCGCCCGTGCTGGCTTTCCTCGCCGCGGCCCCGGCGGCGCGCGCGCAAGGCTTCGACCTTGCCCATGGCGGCCCGGTCGCGATCACCGCCGCCGGCGGCTTCACCCTCGACCAGGCCAACCAGACCGCCACCGCTTATGGCGATGCGCGTGCCGTGCGTGGCGACGTCACCGTGCTCGCCGACCGGCTGATCGCGCATTACCGCCGCAAGCCCGCCGCCGCGACGGCGGCGCCCCCGGCCAACGGCGGCGACACCGGCGGCAACGAGATCTACCGGCTCGAGGCGATCGGCCATGTGCGCATCGTCACGCCGACCGACACCGCCGTCGGTGACCGCGCGGTCTACGACATGGACCAGGCGGTGCTGGTCCTCACCGGGCACGCCATGCGCATCACCACCCCGCACGCGACGCTGACCGCCCGCGACTCGATGGAGTACTGGACCGATCGGCACATGGCCGTCGCCCGCGGCAACGCCATGGCCGTCGCCGATGACGGCCGGCAGGTGCGCGCCGACGTCCTCGTCGCCTACACGCGGCCCACGCCGCCGGCGGGCGCCGCGCCCACCCCAGGATCGGCGGCCCCAGGATCGGCGGCCCCAGGATCGGCCCCGACCGACGCCAGCGGCAACCTCGCCCCCGGCTCGCTGGAAAAGATCGAGGCGTTCGGCCATGTCGAGATCCGCAACGCCACCGTCCTCGCGCGCGGCGATCGCGGCGTCTACCTGCCGCCCACCGGGCTGGCGCGCCTGGTCGGCGATGTGCGCATCACCCGCGGCGAGAACCAGCTCAACGGCCCGGCGGCGGACGTGGACATGCGCACCGGCGTCGCCCGGTTGATCGCCGATCCCGCCGCCCCGGTGCGTGGCCTGCTGATGCCGCAGTCGCAGCCGCCGCCGGCGGGCACGCCGCCCGTTGACAAGCCGCCTCGGGCGAAACCCCCTGGGGCGAAGCCATGAGTAAGAACGCCTCCGGCGCCAGCGCCGCCCAGCCGGGCCATGCGCCCTTCGCGGTGATCGCCGGCACCGGCGGCCTGCTCGAGGCGCGCGGCGTCGGCAAGACGTTCCAGAAGCGCCCGGTGGTGCGCAACGTCTCGATCGTGGTCCGCCGCGGCGAGGCGGTCGGCCTGCTCGGCCCCAACGGCGCCGGCAAGACCACCACGTTCTACATGATCGTCGGCCTGATCCAGCCCGACACCGGCTCGATCTGGCTCGACGGCGCCGACATCACCGGCCTGCCGATGTATCGCCGCGCCCGCCTTGGCATCGGCTACCTGCCGCAGGAGGCTTCGGTGTTCCGCGGCCTGACCGTGGAGCAGAACATCATGGCGGTGCTCGAGGTCGCCGAGCCCGACCGCTACAGCCGCGACCGCCAGCTCGACGAACTGCTCGCCGAGTTCGGCATCGGCCATCTGCGCCGTACCCCGGCGCTGGCGCTGTCCGGCGGCGAGCGCCGCCGCGTCGAGATCGCCCGCGCCCTGGCCTCGCGACCCTCCTTCATCCTGCTCGACGAGCCGCTCGCCGGCATCGACCCGATCGCGGTCGGCGAGATCCGCGACCTCGTCTCCCACCTCAAGGACCGCGGCATCGGCGTGCTGATCACCGACCACAATGTCCGCGAGACGCTGGAGATCATCGACCGCGCCTACATCCTGCACGACGGCCAGGTGCTGAAGGAGGGCGACCCCGCGACGGTGGTGGCCGACGAGGACGTGCGCCGGTTTTACCTCGGCGAAAGGTTTTCGCTCTAGAGCCATATCCGACCAGATAGAATCATCCGGTCGGATTTTCCGCTCCATGAATTCCGCAACGACAATGGGTTGCCTGGCGATCCCGACAGATCGCCGGGCGCCGCCGCCCTCCCTCGCAGGGCTTGCATGATTCTTGCTTGCAAACGCCACCGGTTCGCGCTGCACTGCGGCATGGCCCTTGCTTCCCCCCGCGCGCCGCTGCCGCGCCCACACGCCGCAAGCCAGCACGCCCCAAGCCGGCACGCTTCGAACGCACGCGCGCCGCGCCCGCATCCCCCGCGCCCGCATCCCCCGCGCCGGGGCCGCCGTGCCGCCTGACGCCCGCCGCCGCGCCGGGGCCGCCTGACCATGCTCGGCCCGCGCCTCGACCTGCGCCAGTCGCAGGCGCTGGTGATGACGCCGCAGCTGCGCCAGGCGATCCAGCTTCTGCAATTCTCCAGCCACGAGGTCGCCGCCTTCGTCGCCGAGGAGCTGGAACGCAACCCGCTGCTCGAACGCGACGAGACCTCCGACCTGCCGGACCTCGAGGCGCCCGCGCCGGGGCAGGCGCCGGCGGAACCGGCGGCCGGGACCGCCGACGCCGCGCCGGACCGCGACAGCTACGACGTCGTCAGCAGCGACTTCCTGCCCGCCGAAGCGCCTCTCGATGCCGACACCGCGGCCGCCGGCGACCCGGGCGGCCCGGCCGATGGCGAGCCCTCCTACGGCGAGGCCGCCTACGGCGACGCACCCTATGGCCCGGGCGGGCGCGCCGACTTCGCCGACGACGAGCGCGGCATGGAGGGCTTCGCCGCCGCCGAGCCGACGCTGCGCGAGCGCCTCGCCGAGCAGATCCGCCTCGGCTTCGCCGACCCTGCCGACCGGCTGATCGCCGCGCGCCTGCTCGCCCTGCTGGAACCCTCCGGCCGCCTCGGCGCCGCGCCGGCGGCGATCGCCGCGGCGCTCGGCGTGCCGCTCGAGCGCATCGAGCGGGTCCGCGCCGCGATGATGCGCTTCGAGCCCACCGGCATGTTCGCGCGCAGCCTCGCCGAATGCCTCGCCGTCCAGCTCGCCGAGCGCAACCGCCTCGACCCGGCGATGCAGGCGCTGCTCGACAACCTCGAACTGCTCGCCCGGCGCGACCTGCGCCGGCTGATGGAGCTGTGCGGCGTCGATGCCGAGGACATCACCGACATGCTCGCCGAGCTGCGCCGGCTCGACCCCAAGCCCGGCGCGGAATCCGGCCTCCTGGCCACGCCGATCGTTCCGGATGTGTTATTGCGCGCCGCCCCGGACGGCACCTGGCTGCTCGAACTCAACCCGGCGACGCTGCCGCGCCTGCTGGTCAACCACGGCTTCTCCGCCCGCGTCCTCGCGCGCACCGGCTCGGTGTCGCGCGAGGAGCGCGCCTTCGTCACCGAGAAGCTGCAGACCGCGAACTGGCTGGTGAAGTCGTTGCAGCAGCGTGCCCAGACCATCCTCAAGGTCACGAGCGAGATCGTGGCGCAGCAGGACGGGTTCCTGCGCCACGGCGTGCTGCACCTGCGCCCGCTGATCCTGCGCGACATCGCCGCCGCGGTCCAGTTGCACGAGAGCACCGTGAGCCGTGTGACCGCGAACAAATACATCGCCACCCCGCGCGGCAATTTCGAGCTCAAGTATTTCTTCACCACCGCGATCGCGGCGAGCGCCGGCGGCGAGGCGCACAGCGCCGAGGCGATCCGCCACCGCATCCGCACCATGGTCGGCGCCGAGCCGGCGCACGAGATCCTCTCCGACGACGCGATCGTCGCCGCACTGCGCCGCGAGGGCGTCGAGATCGCCCGCCGCACGGTGGCGAAATACCGCGAGGCGCTGAACATTCCGTCATCGCTGCAGCGCCGGCGCGAGAAGGCGGCGCTGGCCGGCTGAGGCGGCGCGCCTGCCACGATCGGTGCCGCTCCGCCTTTCTCTAAGGCATGGACATCGGCCCGCGAAGCATGGCCAAATGCCGTCCGGGGAAAGGCCGTCACGCATCGCGTCACGCATCGGGGCGTCACGCATCGGGGCGGCGACCCCGAACCAGAGCGGCGAAGCCGCGGGCGAGGTGCGCAATGGATATCAAGGTTTCCGGCAAGCAGGTCGATCTTTCCGATGCGCTGCGCGAGCGCGTCGCCCGCTCGCTCGACACGATCGCCGGAAAGTATTTCGACCACGCACTGGACGCCCAGGTCACGTTCAGCCGTGCGCGCAGCTTCTTCACCTGCGACATCAACGTGCACGCCGGCCGCGGGCTGACGCTGCGCGGCGAGGGCGAGGCGGCGGACGCCAACTCCGCGTTCGACGACGCGGCGGAACACATCGCCAAGCGCCTGCGCCGCTACCGCCGGCGCGTCAACGAGCACGCGCGCGACCTCGCCCGCCGCGATGCGCCGCAGGAAGCCGGCACGCAGTACGTGCTGCGCCAGGAGGACGAGGCCGCGGTCGATGGCGCCGTGGTCGACGGCGCCCACGCCACCGTCATCGCCGAGACCGCGATGGACATCGCGCGGCTCAGCGTCGGCGAAGCGGTGATGCGGATGGACCTGGCCGACCTGCCGGTGCTGATGTTCCGCAACTCGACCAGCGGCGAGCTCAACGTCGTCTATCGCCGCGGCGACGGCCATATCGGCTGGATCGACCCCACGTCGCGCAAATAGCCGCGCCCGTCGCCATCCCCGCCCATCGCCAGCCCTGCCACCGGCGCGGCCGGCGCCGGCGGGCGGATGCGCCCCGGCGGCGGCGCGTCTACTGGACCAGCGCCG
>JAJXSZ010000126.1 GCA_021784255.1 Pseudomonadota bacterium
CAGTTGAACCGCAGGCAGCCGATTTCGCCGGTGACGTCGGTGACGCGCGTTTCGATCTTGCCGGAGGATTTGAGGGCGCCGATGAGATCGATGTCCGGATTTTCCCACCAGTCCTGCTCGCCCGATTCGAGCGCCCCGGCCTTGGTCGCGGAGTCGGGAATCACCGTCCATTCGACGCGATCGAAATGCGCCACCTTGGGGCCAGCCATGAAGGAGGGCGTGCCGCTGCTGCGCGGCACATAGCCGGCGAATTTCTCGAACACGAGCTTGGCGCCCGGCACCCGCTCGGACGTCTTGAAGACGAACGGGCCGCTGCCGACCGAGGCCGTGATCTGATCGCGCGGGTTCGCCGGAATCTGGTGCGCCGGCATGATGCAGGAACTGTAATAGGCGAGGGTGCTGGGCAGCAGCGCGAACGGCTTCTTGAGCTTGATGACCAGCGTCTTGTCGTTGGGCGCCGCGACGCTGTCCACATAGGAGCCGACGGTGATGCCGAGTGTGTCCACCCGCATCCAGCGCTTCAGCGAGGCAACGCAATCTGCGGCGGTAACGGGGGCGTTGTCGTGGAACTTGAGCCCGTCGCGCAGCGTGATGGTCCAGGTGCGGTCGTCGGCGGAGAGCGTGTGGCCGGCCGCCATCTGCGGCTGCGGCGTGAAGCTCGCGTCGTTGCCGTAAAGCGTGTCGTAGACCGCGAGCGAATAGTTGCGGGTGATGTCGGCCGTCGTCCACACCGGATCGAGCGAGGCGACATCGGCTTGCGGAATGAATTTCAGCGTGCTGGTGGCGGCACGCGCGATGGTGGGCGCGGCGAGCGTGGTCGCGGCACCGGACGCCATGAAGGCACGACGTTTCATGATTGGGACCCCCCCCTGACGAGGCGGGCAGCCTCGCATGTTTGCCGGCGCTGGCATAGCCGGTCGGCGGCCGCGGATCCGCGGCCGCCGACCGGCTCAGACGCGGCGGACGCCGTACATCTGCGGGAAGCCCATGCGGATGTCCTTCAGGTAGGTCCGGTACGCGGTCGGCTGCTGGTACATGCCCAGCGGCACGTAGGGCACGTCCTGCCACAACAGATGCTGCATCTGTTCGCAGATCTTCTGCTGCGCCGCGACATCGGGCGCGTTCATCCAGTCGGTTGCCAGCTTGTCCATCGCCGGCATGGTCGGCCAGCCGTACCAGGCCTTCCTGCCGTTGCCCTCGATCGCGGGGTTGGCGAGGGGCATGATGTTGCCGATGCCGCCGAGGAAGGTGAAGAAGATGTTCCACCCGCCCTGCGCCGGCGGCTTCTGCGAGGCGCGGCGCTGGATGACGGTGCCGAAGTCGAGCTCGTCCAGCTCGACGTTGAAGCCCATCTTCTTGAGCACGTCGACGGCGACGAGCCCCTCGCTGTTGATGATCGGGATATTCGCGCCCACCAGCACGGTGATCTTCTCGCCCTTGTAGCCGGCTTTTTCCAGCTCCGGCTTGAGGCTCGCCGGATCCTTCACGCCGTGTGTCACGGCGACGCCCGTGGTCGAGGCCATCGGCGTGCCGGGGACGAAGAGGCCGACATCGGTCTTGATGATGCTCGGTTCCGAGCCGGCGACCGCGGCCATCACCTCTTTCTGGTTCATCGCGCGCAGCACCAGGCGGCGGATTTCCGGCTTGTCGAAGGGCGGGTAGAGCCAGTTGAACCGCAGGCAGCCGACCTCGCCGGTGACGTCGGTGATGCGTGTCCTGATCTTGCCCGTCGCCCTGAGCGTGGCGAGGAGGTCGATGTCCGGGAAGGCCCACCAGTCCTGCTCGCCGGACTCGAGCGCCGCGGCGCTGGTCGCGGAATCCGTGATGACGGTCCATTCGACGCGATCGAAGTGCGCCACCTTGGGGCCGGCCATGAAGGAGGGCGTGCCGCTGCTGCGCGGCACATAGCCGGCGAATTTCTCGAACACGACCTTCGCGCCCGGCACCCGCTCACTGGCCTTGTAGACGAAGGGGCCGCTGCCGATCGCGGTCGTGATCTGGTCGCGCGGATTTGCCGGCACCTGGTGCGCCGGCATGATGCAGGAGCTGTAGAGCGCCAGTGCCGTGGGGATCAGCGCGAACGGCTGCTTGAGCCTGATGACCAGCGTCTTGTCGTTGGGGGCGGCGAAGCTGTCGACGTAGCGGGCGACGATGACGCCGAACGGATCGACCTGGATCCAGCGCCGCAGACTCGCGACGCAGTCGGCAGCGGTGACGGGTGCGTTGTCGTGGAACTTGAGCCCGTCGCGCAGCGTGATGGTCCAGGTGCGCTTGTCGGCGGAGAGCGTGTGGCCGGCCGCCATCTGCGGCTGCGGCGTGAAACTCGCGTCGTTGCCGTAAAGCGTGTCGTAGACCGCGAGCGAGAAATTGCGGGTGGGATCGCCCGTCGTCCACACCGGGTCGAGCGACGTCGGGTCGGAGATCGGGATATGCTTCAGCGTGCTGGTGGTGGCACGTGCGATGGTGGGCGCGGCAAGCGCGGTCACGGCACCGGAAGCCATGAAGGCACGACGTTTCATGATTTGGACCCCTCGTTGCGAGACAAGCAGCCTCGCATGTTTACCGATGTTGGCGTAACCCGCCGCTCAATGCATGCCGCGCCGCGGGCAGGCGCTCTCTGCCACAGCCAAGGTGGCATCCGCAGATCTTTCGCCGGCTCGGTGACGGCGGCTACGCGGCGCGATTGGCGGGCGTTCCTGCCGGCCCGGCCGCGAACGCGGCGCATCATACGTTCCCGGCGTTCCGCTTACCACAGGGGCAGTCAGGCCGAGATGCTTGCCACCCCTGTCATCGGCAGGAAACGGGCCTGAGTGAGCAGCCGCAGGTGCATCGCGCGCAGTGCCGGCGCGGCCGGGTCGACCAGGATCGGCGCGCAGCCCTGCTCGTGCCAGACGCGCCGGGCCAGGTCCTGGCGGGCGAAATCCGGGTGCAATTCCGTCGGCCCCTCGGCATTCTCGAAGGCGGTGCGGTTGCCGGTGTCGAGGTAGGACTCGCAGGGCAGATCCTCGGCAAGCAGCACGTCGTGCTGGTCCAGCTCCACATGCCAATAAGTGACGTGGTCGCGCGTCTCCTGGACGATGCTCTGGCCGTTGACGAGGTAGCGGATCGGCACCAGGTAGCCGTCCACGAACACGGCGTGGTCGGGCGAAAGCACCAGGTCGCGGGTCGGCAGATTGTCGCCGAAGGCGCCGGCGCGGATGCGCACCGGCATCACATCATACGGCTTCGGATGCTGCTTGAGGTTGGTGCGGCGATGGCCGAGCCAGCGGACCGTGGCGAGGCGGCCCGACGCGGTGCGGACCTTCTCGCCCACCTGCAGCGCCTCCACCGGCACCTTGCCGAACGCGCCGGCGATGCGTGTGCCCGCGGCGAAGCAGGCGGTGACGTAGGTGTTGCTGTTGCGGACGACATAGCTGAAATCGCTCGACGGCAGCGACGTGCTGAGGTTGAGCGTGACGCCGGTGCCGGCGACGGTGAGCTGCGCGCCGGAGAGCACGAGCCCCGACGCGGCCGCGCCGAGAACCTCGATTGTCTCCTGGCCGCCGAAATTGGCGATCGTCGGCGACGGCGCAGCGCCGGGCACCACGGCCAGGGTGGCATTCGCGCCCATCAGGATCTCGCCGGCGCCGGCGAGGCTGGAGGCGAGGGTCAGTGCGCCGAGATCGGTGAGGATGGCGCCGGAGGCAAGGGAAGCGCCGGCGCCGGTCCACACCCAGTCCGCGCCGGCGTTGACGTCGATCTGATAGATGTCGCGCAGCTGGGTGACGCCGCTGTTGAGCGTGCCGGTGCCGGTGCCGGTGGCGAGCTGGAGCGTGGTGAGGAAGCCCGAACTCAGGGTGTTTTTGCCGCCGACCACGCCCTGGACATCGGCGCCGGGCTGCAGGACCAGGAGGTTGCTGACCGCCGACCGGAACTGGATCGCGTAGGCCGAGCCGGTGATCGTTCCGGCATCGACCACGGTCATCGGCGCGGCGATGCTTCCGGCCTGGATGCCGACCCACCCCACGATCGTGCCGCTCGCGAGATTGGTGACGGTGCCACCGTAGAGCGACATGCCCTGGGAGTTGTTCGTGGCGGTCGCGGCGATCAGCCCGCCATTGACGATGGTGCCGCCGGCCTCCGCGATCGCGCCGTTCTGTCCGCCGATGATCGTGCCGCCGGGAGCATTGCCGATATCGGCCATCACCTTCAGATCGATGCCGGTGCCGGTGCTGAAGAGGCCCTCGATGAGCCCGGGGTTGATGATGGTGGCGAAGGTGCCCGCGGGACCGCTCACGTAGACGCCGACATCGTGGCCGGCGATGGTTCCCGTCGCCGAGAACGAGCCACCGGCGGTCAGCCCGTTGACGATCGTGCCGCCGTCGAAGAGGCCGATGCCCGCGGCAGTGGTGTTCGTCGGGTTGGTCACCAGGCCGCCATTGGCGATGTAGACGTTGCTTGCACCGCTCAGGCCGATGATACCCGCGGTGCGCGTCGTCGGCGTCGATGCGCGCGCGATCAACGCCCCCGGCTCGACGGTCACGGCGTCGTTGGCCGTGAGCATCAGGCCGTAGCCGCCGACGGTGCCGGCCGGATGCTTGCTGCTGCCGCTCATGTCCCTCAGCGTGACATTGGCCAGCAGCGTGTCGACCGCCGTGAAGTCCCATGCGCCCCGGACCAGGAGCTGCTGGAAGTTGACGAACGTGCTGTTGAGGTTGGTCAGCGTGCCGGTGGTCTGGCTGCTGGTCTGGCTGCCGTAGTCGGAAAGCCAGAGCGTGCTCTCGATGCCCGCGCCGATGGTGTTGCCGCCGTCGACGATGCCCCGGAAGACGGCGCCGACCGCATAGTCGACCCGGTTGGCATACCCGGCGGCGAGCGCGACCGCTGTGCCGTTGCCGCCGATGATGGTGCCGATGCTCTGGAAGGTGCCGGCGCCGCCCTTGACGTAGAGACCGAACGAGCCGCCGGCAATCGTTGCGTTGGCGAGATCCTGAACAGTGCCGCCGCGGAGCAGCCCAATGCCGCTCTTGGTGGCCTCCGCGATCGTGCCGCGGTTGATGATGTAACCGCTGCCGCCGGGGACATAGATGCCCGCCGAGGTCGCAGCGGTGCCGAGGATGCGCCCGCCAATGGCGTTGTCGACGGTGCCGCCGCCTGGCAGGTTGATGACGCCGTAATGGCCCGCTTCCAGCAGGCCGGTGTTGTAGACGCTGCCGAGACCGCCGAGAATGACGATGCCGCGGCCGGCGCCGTCGATCGTGCCGCCGAGGTTGGAGACCGTGCCGCCGCCATTGATGGTGGCCTTCAGCGCGACCGCGGCGGAGGTGGTCGACGTCTCGCCGATGAAGCCGCTGTTGGTGAGCGTGACCGGGCCGTCGCCGCTGTTTCCCTTGCTGTTCAGCGAGGCGCTGTAGACCTGGGCGTTCTGACCGAAAAGCGTGCCGCCGGAAAGGTTGGTGACGCTGCCGCCGTGATCGAGTTCGACCGAATGCGCCGTGGTCGAATAGAGATAGCCGCTGTTGATCACGGTGCCGGCGGCGCCGTTCACGTAGATCGAGTTGGCGGCCTGGCGGATCACGCCGGTGGCGCCGTTGACGACCGTTCCGCCGGCCAGCAGGATGACGTCGCCCTGGCCGGTGTCGGTGATGATGCCGTTGTTGACCAGTGTGCCGAGGCCGGTCTTGAAGCCGACCGCATGCGAGACGCCGGCGATCGTGCCGGTGTTGGCATTGCTTATATAGCCGCCGGCATAGAGGAACGCGCCGCCATTGACGGCGCCGTCGAGGAGGCCGCTGTTGAGAACCACGCCGGCTCCGGTCTTGATCTCGAGCGCGCCGCCGCCGGTGATGGTGGCGCCCTGGGCGTTGGTGATGGCGCCGCTGCTGAGGTAGACGCCGTAGTCGCCGGCGGCGGGCGATCCGAAGATCTTGCCATCGTTGACGATGGTCCAGGCGGTCGTCGCGCCGAGGGCGAACAGGCCGGACCCGACGGAGATCGTTCCCGTATTGGTGACGGGGCTGCCGTAGGTCGGCGATGTCAGCGTGATCGCCGTGCCATGGCTGCCCGAAATCGTCGTTGTCGTCATCCAACTCTCCTGTCGGCGTAAACTTTCTTAAGCAAAGCTAACGATTTTGTCGGTTCGAGCCAAATTGATGCAAGAACAATCGTGCGGCGGGCGGGCGCAATTCAGCCGAGGTTGCATACGCCGCGCAGGGCGGCGTCGATCGCGGCCTGCGACAAGGCGGAGCGGGCGTAGGCGAGGCCGGCTTCGGCGGCGGTGCGGTTGGCGGCCGCGTCGGCGTGCAGACGCAGAATGGCGGCGGCGAGACCGGGGGCGTCGTTGGCGATACTGTCCGGCAGCGCCGCGGGCGGAATGCCTTCGGCGCCGATCGGGGTGGTGACGCAGGGCACACCGGCGGCAAGCGAAGACAGGATCTTGCCTTTCAGTCCGGCACCGAAACGAAGCGGCGCGCAGCTGAGGCGCACCTCGTTCCACAGGCTCATGAGGTTCGGGACCTGGCCGAGGATCTCCACCCGCGGCGTGGCCCGTGCGGCGAGGCTGGCCGGCAGGTCGGAACCCGCCAGCATCACCCGGATCTCGGGTGCGGCGGCCCAGACCAGCGGCATCACCGCGTCGAGCAGCAGCAGTGCCGCATCGAGATTGGGCGGATGCCCGTAGGAGCCGACGAAGGCGACACCCCGGCGATCGGCCCAGGGCGCGGTCGGCGGGGTGAGCGGGACATGCCAGGGGATGACATGCACCGTGGCACCTGGGGCCTCGGCGGCGACGATCGCGGCTTCGGTGTCGGCGTGGACGATGACGGCGTCCGCCGCCTCGCTGGCGGCGCGCTCCTGGGCGCGCAGGGCGGCGATCCGCGGCGCGGCGAGCGCGGCCGCGAGCGGAACCGACGCTTCGATTGCGTATTGGCGGGCGGCGCGCAGATGATGCAGGTCAGCGACGCAGAAGACGAGGCGTGCGTTCGGGCACCAGTCGCGCACCAGGGCGGCATAGCGGCGCATCACCGGCAGGCGGTGGATATAGACCAGGTCCACGGTGTCGCCGGCCGCCGCGAGCAATTCCTCGACCGAGGCGATCCAGGGAGCGTGCCAGGCGGTGATGCCGCGCGCCTCGATCGCGTCGTGCGCCGGGGTGCGGGCCAGGCCGTGGGCCGCGGCGAACTCGACCGCATAGCCGAGGCGGCGCAGCGATTCGAGGTGGGAGAGGATGGCGTTCGAGCCGGCGTCACGGGCGGCATCGGGCACGCCCTGGTCGAGCGCGATGGCGCGCGGCCTGGTGGCGGTCGCGGCGCCCGCCCTGGACCCGACCCCATGACCCCAGCGGGCCAGGAACTGGGTCTGCCGGATGTCGGGTCGGGCAAGGCTGGCCGCCAGACGATCGGCGAGGTCGGCGGCCAGAGCCGCAGCTTCGGCCGGGGATTGCGCGGCGGCGAGTGCGGCCGCGGTTAGGGCGGCGGCCGGGTCCTGCACCTCCGTTGGGGGCGGCAGGGGCTGGGGCGAACCGGCCAGGTGCTGCCCGGTGCCGGCGCGCAGCACCGCCACCTCGCTCGCGTGCAACGCCGATGGGAAGCGCAGCACGAAGGCATGTGGACCGATTCCCGCACTGTCCAGGTCCGGCCGGTGGAGGGACGCCTCGATCCGCGCCGCGTGAACGCCATCGAGCACGATGTCGAGCTCGACCGGACGATCCGGGTCCGCCTGGTCGCGCGCCCAGCCGCTGATGCCATCGCGTGCGGCGTGTTCGAGGAGGCCGTCGAGCGGAACCATATTTAGAATCGATTCATGCATCGGACCTACATTGGAAAGGAGTCCAGCCGGAGTCGAGCGTAAACGAATCGCATTGACTCGATAATTGAGACGCATCGACGCGACGGACGAGGGGCGCGCGGTGGCGGTGCGGACCGCGCGGAGAAAGCTTTGTGATGAATGGGCTACACACGAGATCGTGATCATGGAAACCGCGCCGCGAGATCACTTAAATGTTGCGATCGGCCAAGAAACCGGTAGAACGCAGAAACGCATGCTGAGCTGCCCGAAAGGTGGCCGGTAGCAACGTATTGGAGAGATTATGGCGACGAACGTAACGCTTCCGGGTAGCGGCGGGTCGACGGTTACGATTCCGTTTACGTCCTCGCAGGTTGCGGCACTGGCGCAGGCGGCCGGGGCCAACATGGACCAGTTGTCGACGGTTACGGTCGGTGGCCTGCCGTTCTATACCGTCGAAGACTACACGGGCAGCGTGACGGCGCCAGTGATTGAAGGACAGCTCAACTTCCTCGGCGCCTCGGCCCTCAGCGCCGGGCTGCTGCCTTCCGGGTTCACCGGCATCGTCGACAGCGCCACCGCCGCGGTCCTCGC
>JAJXSZ010000127.1 GCA_021784255.1 Pseudomonadota bacterium
GCGGCATGGTCGCGGCGGTCGGGGTGTCGGCGTCGGCCGAGCGGATGGCGCCCGGGCGCGTGCCGGTGGTGGCCGCGGCGGTCCGCGCCACGGCGTCCCGCATCGCCGAGCTGCTCGGCGGGGGGAGGGCGGCGGACCGGCCGTAAGGTACAATATAAACGAAATCGTAACAAAAAAAGGAGGGTATCAATGGGCTCGACCGCTGTGATGAAGGGCGCGGATATCATCGTTGACTATCTGGCGCGCCAGCGAGTGCCCTATCTTTTCGGTGTGTGCGGGCATGGGAATGTCGGCTTTCTCGACGCCGCGGCGCGGGCCGGCAACGCCATTCGCACCATCTCCGTGCACCACGAGCAGTCCGCCGGATACATGGCGGACGCGTACTACAAAGTCCGGCACGAACCGGTCGCGACGTTCACCTCCTGCGGGCCGGGCTCGGCCAACCTCATCGTGGCGCTGGCGGCGGCGATGATGGACAGTTCGGCCTTTCTCGCCATTACCGGCAATGTGCCGACCAGTCAGTTCAACCGCATGCCCTTTCAGGAAACGGGAAGGTTTCACCAGGGCGATTTCCCTACGGTCGTTCGCCCCTATGTGAAACGAAGCTGGCAGCCGACGCGGGTGGACATGGTGCCGCTCGCGGTGCGCCAGGCCTGGGAAACGATGCTTGCGGGGCGGCCGGGGCCGGTCAACCTCGATGTGCCGCTCAACGTCTTCGTCGAGGAGGCACAGGTCGAGCCGCCGCCAGTTTCAGCCCGATTTCGTAACGGTTCGCCGGGCGATCCCGCGGCACTCGCGCAGGCACTCGCCATGCTGCTCGACGCCGTGCGGCCGGTGATCGTCGCCGGGCAGGGGGTGCTGCTGGCCGAAGCGGCCCCGGAGCTTGCCCGTTTCGCCGAGCGCACCGCGATCCCGGTGGTGACGAGCCCCAACGGCAAGGGGGCGATCGACGACCGCCATGCGCTTGCGTTCGGTGCGATCGGCCGCAACGGCACGTTCGCGGCCAACGACGCCACCCGCCATGCCGACGTGATTCTCGCTCTCGGGTTTTCCTTCGACGACCGCGCGACCAGCGCCTGGCTCGATGGCTACACGTTCTCGATACCACCATCGCGGCTGGTCCAGATCGATATCGATCCGACCGAACTGGGCCGCAACTACCCCGCGGAACTCGCGATCCTCGGCGATGCGAAGGCCTCGCTCGCGCAGCTCGACGCGATGGCGGCAAGCAGGCTCGGCGGGCGCCGCGAGGGGCCGGCGGGCTGGTTCGATCGACTGCGGCGCGGGCGCGAGACGTGGCGCGCCTGGCAGGATGGGCGGGCGGCGTCAGACGCGCTGCCGCTGCGCCCGGAGCGGCTGATGCAGGCGCTCAACCGGGCCCTGCCGGAGAACGCGATCGTGGCCAGCGATGTCGGCGTGCACCATAACTGGGTCATCCAGCTGCTGGAGACGCGCCGGCCGCGCCAGCTCATCCATTCCTGGGGCTTCGCCGCGATGGGCTTCGCCACGTCGGGCATCCTCGGCGCCAAGCTCGCGGCACCCGACCGGCCCTGTGTGGCGATCGCCGGCGACGGCTCCTTCCTGATGACGCCGCACGCGCTGGCGACCGCGGTGGAGTACGACATTCCCGTCGTCTGGGTGGTGTGGAACAACCAGGGCTATTGCTCGATCCGCGATCTGCAGGTGGGGCTGTTCGGCGGACGCGAGCTTGCGACCAGCTTCGCGCATGAGCGTTCGGGCGAGCTCTATTCGCCGGATTTTGCGGCGCTGGCCAAGGCGTTCGGCGTCGCCTCCCACCGCGTCGCGCATGCCAGCGAGATCGAGGATGCGATCGCCCATGCGGTGGCTGCGAACCGGCCTTATCTCGTCGAGGTGCCGGTGGACCGCGACGTGCGGCCGATCGGCACCGGCAGCTGGGAGTTGCCGCCGTTGCCGCCGCCGCAGCCCAACTATGAAACGGCGCTGAAGCTCGCGGGGATGACGGCCTAGAGCAATATCCGACCAGATGGAATCATCTGGCCGGATTTCCTGCTCCAGGGAACTTAGGCTGTAGAGTGATATCCGATCCGATGATGCCATCGGGTCGGATGCGGCCCTAGGCGACGAGCGGCGCGCGCTCGATGCTGGCGCGCGCCCAGGCCGCGGCCTCGTCCTCGTCGAACAGTTCCGCGAGCTTCTTCATCATCGTGCCACCCAGTTCCTCGGCGTCGACGATGGTGACGGCCCGGCGGTAGTAGCGCGTGACGTCGTGGCCGATGCCGATGGCGATGAGTTCGACGAGTTCGCGGCTTTCGATATCGCGGATCACCTCGCGCAGGTGCTTCTCGAGGTAATTGCCGGGGTTGACCGAGAGGGTGGAATCATCCACCGGCGCGCCGTCGGAGATCACCATCAGGATGCGCCGGTGCTCGGAGCGCGCGAGCAGGCGGCGATAGGCCCAGAGCAGCGCCTCGCCGTCGATGTTCTCTTTCAGCAGGCCTTCGCGCAGCATCAGCCCGAGATTCTTGCGCGCGCGGCGCCACGGGGCGTCCGCGGCTTTGTAGATGATGTGGCGCAGATCGTTGAGGCGGCCGGGGTTGCGCGGCTTGCCGTCGGTGACCCAGCGCTCGCGGCTCTGCCCGCCCTTCCAGGCGCGCGTGGTGAAGCCGAGCACCTCGACCTTCACCGCGCAGCGCTCGAGCGTGCGGGCAAGGATGTCGCCGCACATCGCCGCGACGGTGATCGGCCGCCCGCGCATCGAGCCCGAGTTGTCGATCAGCAGCGTCACCACCGTGTCGCGGAACTCGGTGTCGCGCTCGCGCTTGTAGGAGAGCGCCAGCAGCGGGTTGACGACGACGCGGGCGAGCCGGCCGGCATCGAGCAATCCCTCGTCGAGGTCGAAATCCCAGGCGCGTGTCTGCTGCGCGAGCAGCCGGCGCTGCAGGCGGTTGGCGAGCTTGGCGACGACGCCCTGCAGGTTCTGCAGTTGCTGGTCGAGCTGCTGGCGCAGGCGCGTCAGCTCCTCGGCGTCGCAGAGATCCTCGGCCGCGATTTCCTCGTCGAAGGCGCGGGTGTAGGGGCGATACAGATTCTCGTTGTCGGGCAGCAACGTGTCGCGGCGCGGCTGCGGGCCGCCGGGACGGTCCTCGCCTTCGGCCGCAGCGAGGTCTTCCTCGGCGTCCTCCGCTCCCTCGTCGTCGGCGGCCTCGCCCTCCATGTCCTCGGGCTGGGCGCCGAGCATGGATTCCGCGTCGGACTGCGACTGTCCTTCGCTGTCGGGCGTGTTGTCCTGCTCGCCCGACTGCTCCGAACCTTCCTCGCCGCCCTCGCCCTGTTCCGGTTCTGCATCGGCCTCGGCCTCGGCGAGGTCCATCGCGGCGAGCAGGCGGCGGGCGGCGCGGGCGAACTGCGACTGATCCGCCTGATCGCGCGCCATCTCGTCGAGCGCCGCCTCGGCGCGCTCGCCCAGACTGCCGCGCCAGAGATCGAGCACGGGCCGGGCGGCGGCCGGGGCCTTCTGGCCCGACATGCGCTCGCGCGCGAGCAGCGCCAGCGCCGCTTCGACCGGCATCTGGTCCTTGCGCGTCATGCGGTCGTAGCCCTCCGCCTCGCATTCCTCCGCGAGACGGGCGTCGAGGTTGGCGGCGACACCTTCCATGTGTTGCGAGCCCAGCACCTCGACGCGCGCCTGCTCGAGCGCGTCATAGACGTCGCGTGCCTCGCGACGGGCGGGCATGCGGGCGTTGTGGATCGCGTCGTCGTGGTGTCTGAGGCGCAGCGCGATGCTGTCGGCGGCGCCGCGCAGCTTCGCCATTTCCGCCGGCGGCAGGGCGCGCGTCGGCAGTGGCAGGCGCGCGCGCTTGCCGGCGAGCCCGTGCGGCCCGGGCTGGAAGGCGACCTGGACGTCGTCCTGCTGGGCGAGGGCGCGCAACGCGCCGGCGGTCGCGCGCTTGAAGTCCTCCGCCCGGCTGGCGTCCTTGGCGTTGCCGCCGCTGCTGGCGCTCATGCGCCGGTTACGCGACCTTGCGCGGCATCACGCCGGTCGGCACCTCCTCGTTGAAGCAGCGCTGGTAGTATTCCGCCACCGTGCTGCGTTCCGCCTCGTCGCACTTGTTGAGGAAGGTGAGGCGGAAGGCGAAACCCACATCGCCGAAGATCCGCGCGTTCTCCGCCCAGGTGATGACGGTGCGCGGCGACATCACGGTGCTGATGTCGCCGGCGATGAAGCCGGCGCGGGTGAGATCGGCGAGCGCCACCATCGCCTCGATGCGCTTCTTGGCGGCCTTGTCGGCGGGGTCGATGCCCATCTTCGCCATCACGATCTCGGTCTCCTGGCCGTGCGGCAGGTAGTTGAGCGTGGCGACGATGTTCCAGCGGTCCATCTGGCCCTGATTGATCTGCTGGGTGCCGTGATAGAGGCCGGTGGTGTCGCCGAGGCCCACCGTGTTGGCGGTGGAGAACAGGCGGAACGAGGGGTGCGGGCGAATGACGCGGTTCTGGTCGAGCAGGGTCAGCTTGCCTTCGACCTCGAGCACGCGCTGGATCACGAACATCACGTCCGGGCGGCCGGCGTCGTACTCGTCGAACACCAGCGCGCAGGCGTGCTGCAGCGCCCAGGGCAGGATCCCCTCGCGGAACTCGGTGACCTGCTTGCCGTCGCGCAGCACGATCGCGTCCTTGCCGATCAGGTCGATGCGGCTGATGTGGCTGTCGAGGTTGACGCGGATGCATGGCCAGTTGAGGCGGGCGGCGACCTGCTCGATATGCGTCGATTTGCCGGTGCCGTGATAGCCCTGAATCATCACGCGGCGGTTGAAGGCGAAGCCGGCGAGGATCGCCAGCGTCGTTTCGCGATCGAAGCGGTATGCCGCGTCGATATCGGGCACGTGCTCGGTCTTCACCGAGAAGGCCGGGACCTTCATGTCGGAGTCGATGCCGAACGCCTCGCGGGCCAAGACCTGCGTGTCAGGCAGGCTGATCTCGGCGGTGGGCTTCGCTTCGGCGATGGCGGCAACCTTGTTCATCGGCACAACATCCTGGGGCAAAGAAATCCGGGGGCAAAGAAATCCGGGGACGAAGAAATCCGGAGGCGACGAAATCCGGCGCGGGCGGCCAGGGGGCGCGGAGGATACGCTCCCGGCGGGGGAATGGGAAACCCCGGCGCCGGGCCTGGCGTCACGCCGAGGTGGCTGGAGCCGGGGCGAGATGCGAGCGGATCGCCGCGTAGGCGAGGTTGATATGCTTGAGGCGTTCCTCGGCGCCGGTATCGTCGGGGTTCGCGTCGGGGTGGTGCTGCTTGGCCAGTTCCTTGTAGCGGGTCTTGAGGATGTCCATGGTCAGCGGCCAGGACAGTCCCAGCGTCCGCAGCGGCTCGCGCAGTTCCGTCGGCGCCGCGTCGGCCTCGCGGCGGGCGCGGGCCTGGTCGAACTCGAACAGCCGCAGCGGGTCGTTCAGCAGGGAGGCGTCGAACGAGGCGCCGAGCCGGCCGAGGGGCCAGGTCGGGCGACCCCAGGCGGTGTCGGCGCGCAGCTCGGCCTCGATCTGCGCCGGGCTCATGCCTTTGTAGTAGTCCCATGCAGCGTTGTAGCCGCGCACGTGCTGGAGGCAGAACCACCAGTAGTCGCGCAGGTTGCTGCGCGACTTGGGCGCGCGGAATTCCCCCGCGGCGGCGCAGCCCGGCATGTCGCAGGCCTGGCCGGGTGCGTCGGGGTCCGGCGCAAAGGCACGGGGAGCACGGCGTCGCATCGTCCCTTTATCACGATGCAGAAGCCTGTATGCAAACAGGGTTTTCGCAACCCCGGCATGGGCTCGAAAGGGGTTGGCGGCGGCGGGCATGGAACGGGAGATACCGATGAGTGGACGGGCGGAGCGAATGGAGGGGTTATTGCGGGCGGCGTTCGCGCCCTCGTTGCTGGCGATCGAGGACCAGAGCGGGCGGCATGCGCACCATGCCGGCGCGCGGGTCGGCGGCGCGCCGGCGGTGGGCGAGACGCATTACCGGATCGCCATGGTCGCCGCGGCGTTCGAGGGGCGCTCGCGTGTCGAGCGGCAGCGGGCGGTGCACGCCGCCCTGGCCGCCGAGTTCGCCACCGGGCTGCACGCGCTGAGCCTGGTGTTGCGCACGCCCGTGGAAGCCCGGGCCGCGGATCGCCCGACGTGACCGCGGGCGATC
This sequence comes from Pseudomonadota bacterium, assembly GCA_021784255.1. GTDB lineage: Bacteria > Pseudomonadota > Alphaproteobacteria > Acetobacterales > Acetobacteraceae > JAJXXT01. The sequence continues at coordinate 6,152 of JAJXSZ010000127.1, forward strand.
TCTGCCGGCTTCCCGCCGCCCGGCTGCACGGCCTGATCGCGCGGCGCGAGGTGTCGCCGGTCGAGCTGATGCGGGCGGTGCTGGAGCGCGCCGACCGGCTGCAGCCCGCCCTCAACTGCTTCATCACCCTCGACCATGACGGCGCGATGCGCGCCGCGCGGGACGCGGAACGGGCGGTGATGGCCGGCGAGCGGCTTGGTCCGCTGCACGCCATTCCCTGCGCGGTCAAGGACCTGGTCAACACCGCGGGGTTGCGCACCACCTTCGGCTCGCTGCTCTACGAGGACAACGTGCCGGACCAGGACGCGGTGGCGGCGGCGCGGCTGCGGGCGGCTGGCGCGATCTTGTTCGCCAAGACGACGACGCCGGAATTCGGCGCCAAATGCCTCACCGATGCGCCGCTGTTCGGCCGCACCCGCAACGCATGGAGTGCGGCGCATGGCAGCGGCGGATCGAGTGGCGGCTCGGCGGTGGCGGTGGCGAGCGGGATCGGCCCGATCGCCGTCGCGACGGATGGCGGCGGCTCAACCCGGATCCCCGCCGCCTGCAACGGCGTGGTGGGGCTCAAGCAGGGGCTCGGGACCATCGCGCACAGCCAGGCCGCGGATGCGTTCGGCAACTACACCTATGTCACGCCGATGACCCGCACGGTCGCCGACACTGCCCTGATGCTGCAGGCGATGGCCGGGCCCGACGACAGCGATCCGTGGTCGATCGGGGTCGCGGTGCCCGACTATGTCGCGGCGGCGCGGGGCGAGGGCGATCTGCGCGGCGTGCGGGTGCTGGCCAGCGCCGCGCCTCCTGGCCGGCCGGTTTCGGCCGAGATGGCGGCCGCCTTCCGGCGCGTGCTGGCGACGCTGGAAGCGCTGGGTGCCGAAATCGTGGCGTTCGACGGCGCGGGTTTCGACATCGAGCCGATCTGGCGCGCGATCAACCACACCACCTGGCGGGCCCGGTTCGCAGCGATCGCCGCTCGCGACGGCGAGCGCATGAGCTCCTCGCTGCTCCGTCAACTGGCGCTGGCGCAGGACGTGACCGGCGTCGAGTACCAGCAGGCCATGTTCGACCGCGCGGCGCTGTTCCGGCGCGTGCAGGTGATGCTGCGGGAGGCGGCGCTGCTGGTGACGCCGACGCTGTCGCGTGCGGCCCTGCCGATCGGCCAGGACCTGTTCGGCCCGCTCGAGATTGACGGGCGCTCCTTCGCCGACCTGCGCGCCAACTGGTTCCCCTGGACCATGCCGTTCAACCTCACCGGTCATCCCGCGATCAGCTTGCCCTGCGGCTTCACGCCAGAGGGCCTGCCGCTCGGCGTGCAGTTGGTGGGCCGGATGCGCGGCGAGGCCGAGCTGCTGCGCGCTGCCGCCTTGTTCGAACGCGCGAGCCCCTGGGCCGAGTTCTGGCCCGAGGATCCGGCCTAGCCTGCGATGGCCGCGCCTCCATCAGCGACCATCCGGCCCCGCTCCGTCCCGGCGCGGCTGGCCGCCCTGGCCCTGCTGGTCCTGCTCGCCGTTGCGGCCGGGTTGGTGGCGACGCTTGCCACGGCGGCGTGGACGGCGCGCCCGGTCGTGTTCCTCGCCGCCGGCTGGACGGTGTTTGCGCTCGGTGCCGGCGCCGCCGCGCGACGGGCCTGCGTGCCGCGCTGGCGCTGGCCGGTGACGGCTGGCGTGCTGGTCGTGGGCTCCGCGCTGGGCGCGGCGGCGCTGCTGCGCCCGGGCGATGCGACGATGCCGGCGCCACCCTCGGGGATCCTTCGCGTCGGACTGGCGGGCGGCGCGCACCTCGCCTATCTCGAGATGACAGCGCCGCACGCCGCGCACGCCACGCCGGTGATCTTTCTGCATGGCGGACCGGGGATGGCGGACATGGCCGGCGACCGGCCGTATCTGCGCCGGCTCGCGGCCGCTGGTTACGACGTCTATCTCTACGATCAGCTCGGTGCCGGCCAATCGAGCCGGCTTGCCGATCCCTCGCGCTACACGCTGGCGCGTGGCGTTGCCGACCTCGATTCGTTTCGTAAGGCGATCCATGCGCGGCAGGTGGATCTGATCGGGTATTCCTGGGGGGCGACACTCGCCGCAAGCTATCTGGCGAGCCATGCGCGCCATGTCGCCAGGGTGGTCTTCGTTTCGCCCGGCGCGCTGGACCCGCGCCGGAGCGATCTGGTGGCGATGC
>JAJXSZ010000128.1 GCA_021784255.1 Pseudomonadota bacterium
GCGCCTTCGCCGGATCGAGCTTGCCGCCGGACTGGTCATAGCCGGGAGTGTGGCAGTCATTACAGCCGCCGATGATGGAAACCTGCCTGCCGTGCGCGACGGAAATGTCATGTCCCCGCGCGGCCGCCACCATCGGCAGGGCGACGGCCAGAGCCACCGCCAGTCCAAACGCCACTTTCGTCGTCGTCCCCCCGGGGCTGCGAGTTTCCGGCCCGTTATGAAATAAGTCGTTGGTATTTTTATTCATTCACCGACCGAACTCGCACGGGGACGGAAACCTGTCAATAATGTTTCAATCCTCAAAGAGATCTGGCGCATGCGCCACCGTGCCAGCCAGACGTCCCCTCACCGCGGATCGGCCGCTCGACGAACACCGGGACGCGCTCGCCGCCCACGCCGAGGCGGCAGACCCGGCTCTTGCGGATCGCCTCCATGTCCGCCGCCCTGGCCCGATCGTCCTCCGATCCGCCGCCAAGACGGTCATTGCGTCCATGGAATGGGCGAACGAAAGGCTGGCGGGCCGTCCGTGAAAGACGCTCGTCTCGTGGGTTATTCTGGCGCGTTCGCGATCAGCATTGCTGTCCGCAGTCCGCCCCTGCCGCAAGCCCGCGCGATTACCGCCGATCGCCCGCCTCCGGCATCTCCGTCGGGGACGCTGCGCACGCGCGCAGTCGCCTCGCGGCCGTTCGCGCGGGCTCGACCATCGCCAGCGCCAGCTCGATGCTCTGGCCGATATAGTGCGCCGGATCGAGCGTTTCCCTGATCATGGCCGCATCGACAAGGCCCGCGGCCTCGGGAGCCCCCGCAATCAAGGACGCCAGGTCCTCGCCGGTCCGGACCGCCTCGGCAACGGCGTGATGAACGATAGCGTGAGCCGTCGTGCGCCCGAGAATCGGCGCCAGTGCCATCGCCGTGTTCTCCGTCGCAATGAACGCACGCGACAAATCGAGGTTGCGCCGGATCCCCGCCGGCACGAGCCGGATCGCCCCAAGCAGCTCCTCCATCTGCGCCGCCAGTTCATAGGCAAGCGGGCAGGCCTGGTCGACCAGCGCCGAGAGCATCTGGTTGTTCGCGCCATCGCCCTCGAAGCTCGGTTGCATGGCCTCCAGCGCCAGCGGTACCTGCGCGCGCACCCGTGCGGCGAGCGCGATCACGTTCACTGCGATCTTCGAGTTCACCTTGTGCGGCATGGTGGAGGAGCCGATCACCTCCTCGCCGAGGTCCTCGATCACCTCGCCGAATTCGTCCGACATCATCATGTAGAGATCGCGCGCGATCTTGCCGCAGGTGGCCGCGAACAGGCCGAGCAGCAGCACATATTCCGCGAACGTATCGAGGCCGGCGCGCGAGGGAATCGCATGCCAGCCGAGGCCGAGCCGCGCGGCGAGCCGGCGGTTCAGTTCCGGTCCTCTTCCGCCCACGGCGTGCATCGCGCCCACCGCCCCGCCCCATTGCGCCCGGAAGACGCGCGGCGCCGCGTCATGGAACCGTGCTTCGTGGCGCAGGAACTCCTCGATCCATCCCGCGGCCTTGAAGCCGAAGGTGATCGGCAGGGCATGGCGGATATTGGTGCGCGCCATCGTCACGGTGCCGGCCTCCGCCTCGGCAAAGGCCGCGAGCCGGTCGAGGATCGCCGCGAGCCGCCGCATCAGCGCCGCGTGCGCCCGGCGCATCAGCAGCACCCGTCCGGTTTGCACCACGTTCTGCGTCGTCGCTCCCCAGTGGACGAATCCGCCCGCGTCGCCCGCGCAGGCGCGCGCGAGAAGGCGGGCCATCGAGACCACAGGCGCCCGCGTCTTCGCGATATCCGCAGCCAGCGCCGCCTCGCCGATCGTTTCGAGCCGCGCACGCGCCGCGATCTCGCGCGCCGCGTCCGCCGGGATCATGCCGAGGGCGGCTTGCGTCTCGGCCAGCGCCGCCTCGACATCAAGCCAGGACTGCCAGACCGACGGCCGGCTGAACAGCGCCGCGATCTCGGCCGGCGCGGGGAGCGGGGCATCCTTGGTCATGGACACATTCCTGTCGGCTGGGATCAGAGAACCTGGTCGAGAAACTGCTGCAGCCGCGCCGTCTGCGGATGATCGAACAGCCGGTCCGGCGGGCCGGTCTCGACGATCCGGCCGCGGTCCATGAACACGACGTTGCCGGCCACCTCGCGGGCGAAGCGCATCTCGTGGGTGACCACCAGCATCGTCATTCCCGACAGCGCGAGATCACGCATGACCTTGAGAATACCCTTGACCAGCTCAGGATCGAGCGCCGAGGTCGCCTCGTCGAACAGCATCACCGCCGGCTCCATCGCCAGCGCCCGCGCGATCGCGACACGCTGCTGCTGCCCCCCGGAAAGTGCCGCCGGCCGACGCCGCTCCAGCCCCTCGAGCCCAACGGCCCGCAGCTGGACGAGCGCCCGCGCCTCCGCCTCCGCGCGCGCCATCCGTCGCACCCGGCGCAGACCGAGCGTGACATTGTCGAGCACGTCGAGATGGCTGAACAGGTGGAAATGCTGGAACACCATGCCGACGCGAACCCGCATCGCGTCGACATCCACGCCCGGCCGGGTGATGTCCACCCCGTCGATCAGCACACGCCCCGTGTCCGGCCGTGTCAGCAGGTTCGTGCAGCGCAGCAGCGTCGACTTGCCCGATCCCGACGGCCCGATGATGCAGGTGGTGGTCCCGCGCCCGGCATCGAGCGAGATGTCGCTCAGCACGTCGGTCGCGCCGTAGCGCTTGCCGACACGCTCGAACCGGACGGCGACCGCCGCCTCGGCGTCAGGCATTGGCCGGCCCTCCCTGGCGCTCGCCGCGCAGCCGCCGCTCCCATGCATTCACCGCATAGGTCATCGGCACGGTCAGCGCGAGGTAGAGAATCCCGGCTGCCGTCAGCGGCGACAGATTCGCGTTGTTGATCGCCGAGTCCTGCGCGATCGAGAAGATCTCCCGCTGCGAGGAGGTCAGCCCGAGCAGGAAGACCAGCGCCGTGCCCTTGATCACCAGGATGAACTGCCCGGTGAGGGGCGGCAGCACCCGGCGGATGCCCTGCGGCAGGATGATATCGCGCATCGTCTGCCACTTCGTCATGCCGAGCGTCCGCGCCGCCTCGATCTGCCCGCGCTCCACGCTCTGCAGCCCGGCGCGGAAGATTTCCGCCATGTATGCGCCCTCGATCAGCCCGATCGAGAGCGCCGCATAGGCGTAGGTATCGGTGCCGAACAGGCTGAGTCCCGCGATCGGCAGCCCCTGCCCTATCAGATAGATCGTCAGGATATGCGGCAGCCCGCGCAGGACGTCGACATAGACGCGGCAGCCCAGCCGGACCCCAACCGGCCGCGCGAGCAGCCCGGTCGCGATCATCAGCCCCACCGCCATCCCGATCAGCGAGGACAGCACCGCGAGCAGGATCGTGTTCGGCAGGCCGACGCGCAAGAGCGTCGGCATGACATGCGCGATCATGGGCACGTCAAAGAAGGTGTTCTGGATCCGCGCAAGCCCCCCGAGCATCGACGCGCCCCGCGCTCAGCCCTTGGCCGGCGGCTGGTGCGGCATGCCCGGATAGTCCTTGTACAACGCGTCCGGAATCCGCACCGCCGGCGGGTTCCACTTCACGAACAGCCGCGTGAAGGTGCCATCCACCATCAGCTCGCCGATCGCCTTGTCCATCGCCTCGAGCAATTGCGGATTGCTCTTGGCCACCGGGTATTCGGCAACGCCCGTGGTCACGGTCTGCGAAGCGGTCAGGCCCGGATGCTTCTTCACCAGCGCGTTCGCCGTCGCGAGCCCGGTGAACAGCCCGTCCACCTGGCCGGCGATCAGTGCGTTCAGGCTGGCCGCGATGTTCGGGAACTCCCGCACCTTCACCCCCGGCGCGATGCGCCGCAGCAGCGGTATCAGCGCGCTGCCCTGGGTGATGGCCACCGTCTTGCCCGACGCGCCATCCACTTTCGCAATCGCAGAACCGCTTCGGCTCACCAGCCGCGCCTGGCCGTAGCCGATGGGCGTGGTGAACGCGACCGCCTTCTGCCGCGCCGGCGTCACCAGCGTGGCGAACGCCGCCGTGTCGTAGATGTCGTTGCGCACGCCCGGCAGCATGCTGGCGAAGCCGGTCGCGATGAACTTCACCTTCAGCCCGAGCTTCGCCGCGATCGCCTCCTCGAACTCGACCAGCATCCCGGTGGGCTTGCCGCCCGCAATGAAGGAGACCGGCTTGTCATCGGTCCGGTAGGCAACGGTGAGAACCCCCTTAGTGATCGTCGGCGGCGGTGCCGCGGCGAGGGCGGGGGCCGCCGCCAGTCCGGTGGCGATCGCCAGGAGACCCAGTGCGTGTCTGCGTGTGGTCATGTGGTTTCCTCCTCCTCATGGTTTCCCGCCGCGCCGCCGCAGCGGCGAACGGGGCGGCGGAATCGTTCCGCGCCGATGGGCGAGATCGTTGCGCGCCTGCGCCACCCGGCGGGGCGAGTTCCGCCGCCGCTCCGTCGCGTGCCAGCCGCTCCGGTCCACGCGCTGCCCGCTTCGCCCAAGGCCGACGCGTTCCGCCATGCTCCGGTGATACCGCACCGCTCGACCCGGCCAATCACGGATTTCGGCTAAATCGATAAGCTGTTCTTATCAATCAGCCGCCGCGCGATCCGCAGCACGGCGCGCAGACCCGGAGCGGTGTCGCTGCGCCGGTAGAGCAGCGTGAAATCCGTCACGATCCGCTCCGCCAGCGGCACATAGACGACCCCCGGCACCTCGAACCGCGTCATCGTCTCCGGCACCATGGCAACCCCGATGCCGGTGCCGACCAGGCACAGCATGGCCGCGATCTGCGGCACGGTCTGCGCCGTCCGCGGCGCGAACCCGGCCGCGCCGCATGCCTGCGCCGTCAGCCGACGTAACCCGCCGCTTGACTGCTCGATGTATTGAAGAAAGGGCTCTTCGGCGAAAGCGGCGAGCGGCATCGCTCCGTCCCGCAATCCGGGCCAGGTCTCAGCCACCGCCATCAACATTCGCTCGCGGGCCAGCATCAGCGTGCCGAGAGCGGGGTCGAGTGCCGGCAGCGGCGATCGAGCGATCCCGACATCGAGCCGCGCCTCCGCGAGCCGCCGCACCTGCTCGGTGCCCGAAAGCTGGTCGAGCGACAGCGCAACCTTGGGGCGGTCAGCGCCGATCCTGCGCACGAGGGCGGAGAACAGCGGATGGAAGGCCGCCGAGCCGACATACCCCGCAAGGATCGCCCGCCGCACCTGCCGCCCGATCGCCGTCCCAGTCCGCTCCGCGACCTCCGCCGCATCCGCCACGGCCCGCGCCTGGGCAAGCAGTTCGCGCCCCGCCCCGGTCAGGCGCGCTCCGCGCCCAACGCGGTCGAACAATGTCGCACCGAGCCCGCGCTCAAGCGTGCGGACAAGCTGGCTCAGGGCAGGTTGGCTGATGCCAAGCCGTTCCGCCGCAACGCCGAAATGTTCCGCCTCGGCCGCCGCCACGAAAGCCCGCCAGTGACGCAACTCAACCTGCATGAGCGGCCTTTACCCGGGCATGGAGTGGAGCGGGTTCGGCGAGCTTCGTCCGTTCGCCGTAGCGTCCTTCCTTCATAGATCGTGCCCCGTGGCGTGGTGTAGGAGCCACTGACCGGCTTGCCGGAGCGACCGGCGAGAGTCTGGCGTAGGCGAGCCGGTCAGTGGCCACCGCGGCGCTCCTGGGTGAGGGTTGGGTTGCGAGACGCAACTCTAACCTGAGGACCACCACGATGACCGACGACAGGATTGCCCTTCGCGAACTGCTGGAGAAGGGCTCGGATGCCACGTTTCTGCGCGAGATGATCGGTTTTGCCGCGCAGCGGCTGATGGAGCTGGAGACCGAGGAGCTTAGCGGCGCAGGCCGTGGCGGGCGCAGCCCTGAGCGGGTGAACCAGCGCAACGGGTATCGTGACGGCGACTGGCAGACCCAGGTCGGCACCGTCGAGCTGCGCATTCCCAAGCTGAGCAAGGGTTCCTACTTCCCGGCCTTCGTGGAACCCCGGCGATTGGCCGAGAAGGCGCTGACCGCGGTGATCCAGGAGGCTTACGTCCAGGGTATCTCGACCCGCTCGGTGGATGATCTGGTCAAAGCCATGGGCATGGAGGGGATCAGCAAGAGCCAGGTTTCCCGCCTCTGCGCCGCGATCGACGAGCGGGTGCAGGCCTTCCTCACCCGCCCAATCGAAGGCGATTGGCCCTATGTCTGGCTCGACGCCACCTGCGTGCGGACACGGCGCGACGGCCACACCGGTTCAGTGGCGGTGATCGTCGCGGTCGGCGTCAACACCGACGGCGCCGGGAGGTGCTGGGCATGGCGGTTGGCCACAGCGAGGCGGAGCCGTTTTGGACGGAGTTCCTACGCAGCCTGGCTCGCCGCGGCCTGCGCGGGGTGAAGCTGGTGGTCTCGGACGCGCACGAGGGGCTGAAGGCCGCCGTCAGTAAGGTGCTCAGCGCCACTTGGCAGCGCTGCCGCGTTCATTTCATGCGCAATGCCCTGGCCTATGCCGGGAAAACCCAGCGGCGCATTGTCTCCGCCTGGGTCGGCACCGCCCCCGCTCAGGACGATGCCGCCGCGGCGCGCCAGCAGTGGCGGCAGGTCGCCGACCAAGCGCGCCCCCGGCTGCCGAAGCTTGCTGCCTTCATGGACGAGGCGGAGGCCGATGTACTTGCCTACATGAACTTCCCGCCGCAGCACCGGGCCAAGTTGCACTCGACGAATCCCCTCGAGCGGCTGAACGGCGAGATCAAGCGTCGCAGCGACGTCGTCGGCATCTTCCCCAACGAAGATGCGGTGGTCCGCCTGATTGGCGCTTTGCTGCTGGAGCAGAACGACGAGTGGGCCGTCCAGCGCGCCCGCTACATGACGCTGGAAAGCATCGCCCCAATCGGCGATGATACCCTTGTCAGCCTGCCTCCCCTGGCAGCCTGACCGGACGGCCCACCCCGTCCAGGAGCACCGCTCCTACAGGACACTATCCCCCGGTCACGCTGCAGCCCTCCGCCGCGCGAGCTTCTCGGCGATCTCGAGCAGCGTGTCGCGCTGCTTCGCTGAGATGTGCTCGAAACGAAGAAGGCCGGCGCAAAAACCGGCCTCCCACGGGCTTCAAGGCGTCACTCCGCGCCAAACATTTTATCAGCAGGTCGCGCCACCCACCGGGCTCGGGCGTGGGCTGGGGCCACGGCGGAGCGCTGGTCTCCGTGAGCATGGTGCGGAACGCGGCGGCATTGGCGAGGATCAGACGGGCGATGGCAGCTTCCACGGCCGCGGCCTCACCGGGCGCGCCTGGTTTCTCCACAATCGCCAGCGCCGCCAGGAGCCGTCGACGTACGGACGGCTCGAACTTGCAGTCTGTCATCGCGACGTTCCACGGTGGAGCGCGCCGTTGCGGAGGAGGCCTTGCCCGCTTATTCTGTCGATGCGGCCGACAACTTTGCGATCACCGGGGCCCCGCCGCACGCTGCGCGCGGGGTTTCCTACGCAGCCTCGGCGTTGGCGTGGCCAAGCCCCCTCCCCGGCGCTCCGTTCTGCAGCAGCAAATCGAGCGCCGCGCGGGGCACGAGGATGCGCGTGCCGATCCTGATGCTGGGGATCTCCCCCGCGGCGATCGCTTCATAAGTGCGGTTGCGGCCGAGACGAAAGAGCTTAGCGGTCTCCTCGACCGTGTGCGTGAGCGGCTGGACGGAGGCAGCCATGCGGGTCACTCATATTATTTGCCGGTAGCTAAGTCCTATTAGCGCGTGGTGCTTGTCAAGGTCTTTATGTGCCGGTAAATAATTCTCGTCGGGAGAAATGAAGCATGGCGGAAGGCAGGCGACGGCCGGGACGGCCCGGGAGGGCGCCGGTTCCAGGCGAGCGCGTCGGGCTCAGCCTTCGGGTGACGCCTGAGGTCAAAGCCTCTCTCGATGCAGCGGCGGCGTCTTCTGGCAGATCGTTGTCGCAAGAAGCCGAGATACGGCTCGAGCGCTCATTCCAGAACGAAGAGTTGCTGCCGCAGCTTCTTGACCTTGCCTACGGGCGAGAGATCGCTGGGATGCTGCTCCTCATTGGCGAAACCTTGCACAGAGTGGCAACTTTGGGCTCAATATACACCAGCGTTTCTCCAGATGCCCCGCTCGAGCCATGGATGTCTGATCCGTCGATTTTCGGCCAGGCCCAAGAAGCCGTGCGGCTGCTGCTGGCTGCACTCAACACGGCGCCCAAAGGGAGTGCGGTGGATCCGAAACTGATCAAGGATATACGCGCGGATTTGTTTGAAAAGTTAGGGCTCGTCCAGGCGTCCTTAGCGGTTGACACGCTGCTGCGCGGCGC
>JAJXSZ010000129.1 GCA_021784255.1 Pseudomonadota bacterium
CCTGCTGGCCGCCGCCGAGACGCTCTCGCGCGCGCCGCCGGCGCGCGGCCCCGCGCTCGCCATCCTCTCCGACGGCGTCGGCCCCGCCCAGCTTGCCGCCGACGCCGCGCTGCGCGAGGGGCTGACGATCCTGCAGCCCTCGGCCGCGCTGCTCGAGCGCCTGGCCCCCTTCGGCGCCAGCGCCCCCGCCTCCCTCGGCGGCGCGATGCTGGTGCCGGAGGCCAGCCTGGTCGCCGCCACCGGCGCGCTCGCCGCCGCCCGCGAGACCGGCGGCGTGGTGCTGGTCAAGGCCCCGCGCGCCGCCGCCCCGGCGCTGGTGCGCATCACCGGTGCGCCGGTGCTGCTGGCGCTGATGGGCGAGAGCCATGCCGCCCTGCATCGCGCCGCCCTCATCGCCCAGGGCTTCGCGGTCTTCGCCGGCCCCGCCGCCGCGGTGCAGGGCTTCGCCGACCTGCTGCTGCATCGCCGCATCCGCGCCGCCGCCGCCGAGCGCGTGCACGCCGCCGTCCTCACCGTCGCCCCGGACCGCAGCACCGCGACGCGGCTGCTGCGCGCGCCGGCCTGCGACCTGCCGCCCGACCTGGCCCTGCTGCTGCTCGCCGCCTATGGCATCCCGACCCTGCCGCACCGCCTGGCGCTCTCGCCCGCCGATGCCGCCGACGCCGCCTCGCTGCTCGGCTTTCCGGTGTCGCTGCGCCGCCGCCGCCTCGGTCCGCCGGTCGCTGACGAACGCGTCGCCCTCGGCCTCACCGACCGCCTCTCGGTCGCCGCGGCGGCGCGGCTGCTGCTGGCCGAGACCGACGACGCGCTGCTGGTCCAGCGCCAGGCCAGCCGCGCCACGGCGCTGGCGCTGCGCCTCTACGACGACGCCATCGTCGGTCCGACGCTGTTCCTCGGGCCCGGCGGCGCCTTCGCGCAGGATCGCCATCTCGCCGCCTGCGCCCTGCCGCCGCTCAACCTGCCGCTCGCCCATGCGCTGCTCGACCGGCTGCCGCCGCCGGTGCTCGCCGCCCGCCCCGACCGCAGCGCGCCGGACCGCGCCGCGCTGGCCGGCCTGCTGGTGCGCGTGAGCCAGCTCCTCGTCGATCATCCGGCGATCGCCGGGCTGGCCCTCGACCCGATCTTCGCCGACGCCGAGGGGGTCGCGGTCGCCGATGCCTGGGTGCGCACCCGCGCGGCCGGCGAGCGCGCCTTCCTCGCCATCCCGCCCTATCCCTCCGACCTCGAGGAGGACGTCACCATCGGCACGCAGCGCTTCCACCTGCGCCCGATCCGCCCCGAGGACGCGGTGGCACACGCCGCCTTCTTCTCGCGCCTGCCGCCCGAGGACGTGCGCTACCGCTTCTTCAACGCCATCCGCGAGCTGCCGGCGGAGCTGGCCGCGCGGCTGACGCAGATCGATTACGGCCGCGAAATGGCCTTCGTCGCCATGCGCGGACGTGACATCGTCGGCATCGCCCGCCTCGTCTGCGAGCGCGAGACCGAGGCGGAATTTGCCGTGGTCGTGCAGCCGGACATGAAGGGCACCGGCCTCGCCCATGCGCTGATGCATCGGGTCCTCGCCTGGGCGCCGCGCCAGGGGGTCACCGGCATCGTCGGCCTGGTGCTCGCCGACAACGCGCCGATGCAGGCTTTCGTGCGCAGCCTCGGCTTCACGCTGCGCCGCCTGCCCGCCGAGCCCGACATCCTCGAGGCCCGCCTCGATCTGGCTCCGTCACCCTGACCGTGGCGGCCTCTGAGCGGGGCCGCTTTTCCTGCCGCCCCGGGCGCGTATAGTGGCCGTCGAGAACAAGCCTGCCGCCCGGCCGTCCGGGTATCGAACAGGGGGATCCAGAATGAACCGCACCTTCTCGCGCCGCTCCGTCATGCTTGGCGCCGGCGCCGCCGTTTCCGGCCTGACACTCGCCGATGCCGCGCCGCGCGCCTTCGCCGCGGCCCCGCCCGACACGCTGGTGATCGGCATGGCCGCCGATCCCACCGGGCTCGACCCGGAAGCGGTGCTCAACAACACCTCGGGCTTCATCATGGCCGCCGTCTTCGACAGCCTGATGAAATACAAGCCCGGAACGACCGACCCGATGCCCGGCCTCGCCCAGTCCTACGAGGTCGCGCCGGACGGGCTCACCTACACGTTCCACCTGCGCCAGAACGTCGCGTTCCACGACGGCACGCCGTTCAACGCCAAGGCGCTGCTCGACGGCATCGACCGGCTGCTCAAAAAATCCTCGCCGATCTACATCTACAACACCGGCCCGGTCGAAGGTTATATCGACTTCACCTACGGCTCCGTCACCTCCTACACCGCCTCCGACGCCAACACCGTCGTCTTCAAGCTGAAGACGCCGAACGCGCCCTTCCTGACCAGCCTGGCGATGGTCTGGAACGGCGTCGTCAGCCCCGCCGCCGCGACCAAGTACGGGAAGGATTTCCGCCAGCATCCGGTCGGCACCGGCCCCTACGTCTTCGAGGAGTGGCGCCCGCGCGACGCCGTCATCCTCAAGGCCAACGAGAAATACTGGGGCGGGCGGCCGCACGTCACCAACCTCGTCTTCAAGGAATACCCGGACCCGTCGGCGGGCCTGCTGGCGCTCAAGAACGGCGACATGCACATCTGGGCCGATACCAGCACCCAGCTCCTGCCGGCGCTGCAGGCCGACCACCAGCTGCGCATCCTGACCCAGCCGGGGCTGGCCACCAGCGGCGTCGGCATGCCCTGCGACACCGCCCCGTTCAACGACGTGCGGGTGCGCCAGGCGTTCAACTACGCGGTCGACAAGAACGCGATCGACAAGGCGCTCTATCACGGCCTCGCGGCGATGATGACCTCGCCGCTGCCGGGCTCCGAATGGAGCTTCGATCCGTCGCTGAAGGGCTATCCGTACGATCCCGCGAAGGCGAAGGCGTTGCTGGCGGCGGCCGGCGTGAAGCCCGGCTTCGAGGTCGAGCTGCTCGCCTACAATTCGCCACGCGGCTACAACCCGATCGGCCCCGATCTCGGCGTCGCGGTGCAGGGCTACCTCGAGAAGGTCGGCGTCAAGATCAACGTGCGCAAGGTCGAGTTCGGCGCCTATCTCTCGACCATCCGCAGCGCCAAGTACAAGGGCCTGTTCCTGGTCGGCTGGACCGGCGACAACGGCGACCCCGATAATTTCCTCAACGCGCTCTATGGCGGCACCAACATCCCGGTGACGGATACGCCGCGCTACAAGAACGACAAGCTCGACGCGCTGTTCGTCAAGGGGCTGCAGAGCACCTCGCACGCCGCGCGCGTGGCGATCTACCAGGAGGCGCAGAAGATCATCCTGCACGACGCGCCGTGGATCTTCATCAACTCGGTGCTGCAGGTCCGCGCCATCAGCGACCGGGTCAAGGGCTACCAGCTCAACCCGACGCAGATGTTCTTCGACCTGGAGAAGGTCTCGCTCGCCTGACCGGCCTGCCGGACGCGACCGGGCCCTCCTGCCGGCGGGGTGTGCGCCCCGCCGGGGACGGCTGGTCTGGCTGCCGGCGCGGCGGGTGCCGCGCCGGTTGGGGCTGGTGTCGCTGCCGGGGGAGGTGAAGCCATTCTCGACTACCTCGCCGGCCGGCTCGGCCAATTACTGCTGGTGCTGCTCGGGGTCAGCATCGTCGTGTTCGTCGCCATGCACCTGCTGCCCGGCGACGTCGCGACGCTGCTGCTCGGCGACCGCGCGACCGTGGCCTCGCTCGCGCGGCTGCGCCACCAGCTCGGCCTCGACCAGCCGGTCCTGGTGCAATACTGGCGCTTCCTCACCAGCGCGCTCGACGGCGATTTCGGCCTCTCGCTGCGCGACAACCGTCCGGCGCTGGGCGAGGTGCTGGCGGCCTTCCCGACCACCGTCGAGCTGACCGTCTCCGCCCTCGCGCTGGCCGTCCTGGTCGGCGTTCCGCTCGGCGTCTTCGCCGCCTTCAAGGAAGGGAGCTGGCTCGACACCGCGATCACCACGCCGACGCTGTTCGGCGTCTCCATGCCGGTGTTCTGGCTCGGCCTCATGGCGCTGCTGCTGTTCTCGGAGGTCCTCGGCTGGCTGCCCACCGGCGGCCTGCTCGAAGTCGGCGCCCCGGTGCCCGTGCGCACCGGCTTCAGCATCATCGACGCGCTGCTCACCGGCCGCGCTTCGCTGTTCTGGCAGGCGATCCGCCACCTCATCCTGCCTGCCTGCACGCTCGCCACCATCCCGCTCGCGCTCATCACCCGCATCACCCGCGGCGAGGTGCTGGCCAGCATGCATCTCGACCACGTCCGCACCGCCCGCGCCAAGGGCCTGCCGGAGGGCCGCGTCCGTCGCGCCCATATCCTGCGCAACGCGCTGATCCCGATCGTCACCGTGATCGGCCTGCAGCTCGGGTTGCTGCTCTCCGGCGCCTTCCTCACCGAAACCATCTTCTCGCTGCCCGGCCTCGGCCGGCTGATGGTCGATGCCATCCTCGCGCGCGACTACCCGATCGTGCAGACCGGCGCGCTGTTCATCGCCGGCCTGTTCGTGGTGGTGAATTTCGGCGTCGACATCTCCTATGCCCTGCTCGACCCCAGGGTTCGCCGCCGGTGAGCGAGACCGCCATCGCTCCGCCCGCCGTCCCCTCCGCGCGCGCGGGGCTGCTCGCGCGCCCGGCGGCGAAGGCGGGCCTGGGCATCGTCGTGCTGTTCCTCTTCGTCTGCGCCGCGGCCCCCCTGATCGCGCCGCACGATCCCTATGGTCAGGACCTGATGAGCGCGCTCGCCGGCCCGTCCTGGGCGCATCCGCTCGGCACCGACCAGTACGGCCGCGACGTGCTGAGCCGCGTGCTCTACGGCGCGCGCTACGCGCTGTTCGCGGTCGTCGTCGGCGACGGCCTGGCCCTCCTCCTCGGCTCCGCGCTCGGCCTGCTCGCCGGCTATCTCGGCGGCGCGCTCGACGCCGTGATCATGCGCCTCGTCGACATCCTGCTCGCCTTTCCCTACCTGCTGCTCGCCCTCATCCTCGTTGCCGCCCTCGGCCCCAGCCTGCTGCACTCGCTGATCGCGATCGGCATCGTCTACACGCCGCAATACGCCCGCCTGATCCGCGGCCAGGTGCTCACCGTGCGCCAGAGCGACTATGTCCGCGCCACCCGCGCGCTCGGCGCCTCGACACCGCGCATCCTGCTGCGCCACGTCACCCCCAACAGCCTCTCCCCCGTCGTGGTGATGGCGACGCTGCAGGCCGGCTCGGTGATCATCGAGACCGCCGGCCTGTCCTTCCTCGGCCTCGGCGCCCAGCCGCCCTCGCCCGACTGGGGCGCGCTGCTCGCGGACGGGCAGAACTACTTCCTCACCGCCTGGTGGATCGCCACCTTCCCCGGCCTCGCGATCTTCGCCGTGGTGCTCGGCTTCAACCTGTTCGGCGATGCGCTGCGCCGCGCCTTCGATCCGCGCGCGCAATGACCGCCGGCGCCCCGCATGCGGCACCCGCCGCACTGCTCGAGGTCGAGGACCTGTCGCTCGCCTACGGCCAGGTCCCGGCCCTCGAGCATGTCTCGCTCGCCCTCGCGCAGGGCGAGAGCCTGGTCGTGGTCGGCGAATCCGGCTCCGGCAAGTCGACCCTGGCACTCGCCATCATGCGCCTGCTGCCGCGCACCGCGCGCACCGGCTCCGGGCGGATCCGTTTCTTCGCCGCCGACGGCGCCGCGCACGACCTCGCCGCGGCGGACCGGCGCGAGCTCGAGCGGCTGCGCGGGCGCGAGATCGGCATGATCTTCCAGGAGCCGATGACCAGCCTCAACCCGGTCTACCGGGTGGGCGCGCAGATCACCGAGGCGCTGCGCTACCACGAGGACCTGTCGCGCGCCGCGCTGCACGCGCGCGCCGCCGCCCTGCTCGGCCATCTCGGCGTTCCGGAGCCGGAACGGCGCATGCAGGCCTATCCGCACGAACTCTCCGGCGGCCTGCGCCAGCGCGTGATGATCGCGATCGCGCTCGCCTGCAACCCCTCGCTGCTGATCGCCGACGAGCCCACCACCGCGCTCGACGTCACCATCCAGGCGCAGATCCTGACGCTGCTGAAGCGCCTGCGCGCCGAGCGCGGCATGGCGCTGCTGTTCATCACCCACCATCTCGGCGTCGCGCGCGAGGTCGCCGACCGCATCCTCGTCCTCTACGCCGGGCGCGCGGTGGAGGAGGGGCCGGTCGCCGACGTCATCGCCCGCCCGCTGCATCCCTACACGGCGGCCCTGCTGCAATCCGTCCCGCGCCTGGGCATGACCAAGGACGCGTTCACGCTTCCGGCGATCGGCGGCAGCGTCCCCGATCCGCTGCACCCGCCCCCCGGCTGCGCCTTCGCCCCGCGCTGCCCCGCCTTCCGCCCCGGGCTCTGCGACCGCGCCGAGCCGCCGCTCGCGCCGCTGGGCGCGGGGCGCGCCGTGCGCTGCGTGCGGGCGGGGGAGCTGGGCGCATGAGCGAGCCGCTGCTCGAGGTGCGCAACCTCGACGTCCGCTTCCCGATCCGCCGCGGCCTGTTCCGCGCGCCGCTCTCGCTGCAGGCGGTGAGCGACGTCTCCTTCGACGTCGCCCCCGGCGAGATCCTCGGCCTGGTCGGCGAATCCGGCTCCGGCAAGACGACGATCGGCCAGTGCGTGCTGCGCCTCGCCGAGCCGGACGCGGGGACGGTCCGGTTCCGCTCGCGCGACGTCCATCGCCTGCGCGGCGGCGAGCTCGACCTGTTCCGCCGCGCTGCGCAGCCGGTGTTCCAGGACCCCTACGGCTCGCTCGACCCGCGCATGCGCGTGGGCGAGATCCTCACCGAGCCGCTCATCATCCACGCCATCGGCGCCACCGCTGCCGACCGCCGGGCCCGCGTCGATGCGCTGATGGCCGAGGTCGGGCTGCAGGCGAGCCTGGCGCAGCGCCTGCCGCACCAGCTCTCCGGCGGCCAGCGCCAGCGCGTCGGCATCGCCCGCGCCCTCGCCTGCGACCCGGTGCTGCTGGTCGCCGACGAGCCGGTCTCTGCCCTCGATGTCTCGGTCGCCGCCCAGGTGACCAACCTGCTGATCGACCTGCAGCGCCGGCGCAACCTGGCGATGCTGCTGATCGCCCACGACCTCGCGACGGTGGGCTATGCCGCCGATCGCGTCATGGTGCTCTATCTCGGCCGCGTGATGGAGATGGCGCCAGCGAAACGGATCTTCGCCGCTCCCCGCCACCCCTACACCCAGGCGCTGATCGCCGCGATTCCCGAGCCCGAGACCGGCCTCGCCGTGGGCCGCGCCCTGCTCGAGGGCGACATCCCGAGCCCGCTCGACCCACCCTCCGGCTGCGTCTTCCGCACCCGCTGCCGCCACGCCGTCGCCGCCTGCGCCGACGCCCGCCCGCCGCTGCGCGAGCTGGCGCCGGGCCAATTGGCCGCCTGCCTGCGCGCCGACGACCCGGCGGTGATCGCCGCCGGCACCGCCCCCGCCGCCGTTCCCGCTCCCCTCTAGAGCCGTATCCGACCAGATAGAATCATCGGGCCGGATTTCTTGCTCTGGAGATTCTGAATCGAGAGCAACTTATCTCGGCCTTGCCTGAGCCGGACCGGCTCAGACCGCGCGGCGGTTGCTCTAGCCCATCCCCGCGAGCATCGTCGTGAGCAGCCCGAGCAGCAGGTTTGCCATGATCATCCAGCGGATCGCGCCGATCGCCGCCGCTGCCTCGGCCGGGTCGCTGGTCGTGCGCAGCCGCTTGTAGGGCCCGAACCAGAGGGCGACGAACACCGCCGCCATCACCGGCCCGATCACCGCCATCGTCTGCACCGGCCACGGCACCCACACGAAGCGCCCATAGGTCCGCTGCAGCATCCGCCAGCCGGAGAGCAGCAGGAAGGGCATCGCCACCCAGACCACCGGCAGGAAGCGGCGCAGCACCGCGCGGTGCAGCGCGATGCGCGCGGCGGCATCGAGCCCGGCCATCGCCGGGCGCAGGATCAGGAGCGCGAAGAACATGCCGCCAACCCAGACGGCGCCGGCGATCGCGTGCAGACCGAGCAGCATGAAGATTTCGCCTCCGAACTGATAGACCAGCCATCCGTGCAACGAGTGCAGCGGAAGCAGCAGCACATGCGCGACATGCCTGGCGAAATAATATTCAGGCCGTAACAGGTTCTTCAGGAATTCAACCACCGTTCCGTCTCTTCCAGCACCGCCGCCAGCTCCGCCGCCGCCGGCGAGCGCGGCGCCGTCTCGCTCACCCCCGCCCCGCGCGCGAACGCCGCGGCGAAGGCGACCCGGTTGCCCAGCGCCGCCGCGAGCCGCGGCCAGCCTGCCTGCGCTATGGCCGCCTCG
>JAJXSZ010000130.1 GCA_021784255.1 Pseudomonadota bacterium
CGCGAGGCCGCGGCGGCGCGCGCCCGTGCGGCGGCATTCCGCGCCCCGGCCGGCCCCGGCCTCAAACCCGGCGCCGGCAAGCCCTGGCTGCCCGTGGCCGGCGCCATCGTGCGCAACTGGGGCGATGCGACGCCCGCCGGCCCCGCGGTCGGGCTCAGCATCCGCGCCGCACCCGAGGCGCGTGTCGTCTCGCCCTGCTCGGGCCTGGTCGATTTCGCCGCCCCGTTCCGCGGCTACGGCAAGCTGGTCATTCTCGACTGCGGCGGCGGCTGGCATTTCGTGCTGGCCGGCTTCGCGAGCCTGCAGGCGCGCGAGGGCGTCCATGTGAACCGCGGCCAGCCGCTCGGCGCGATGGCCGCCTGGGACCCGCGCTCGAACCAGCCCGCACCGCTCCTCTACGTGGAGCTGCGCCACCCGACGAGCCCGGTCGATCCGACGCCCTATCTGCGCCGCGGCCTGCCGACCGGATGAGGTGCCGTGTGACGCTGCTTTAACCCGGTTGCGCGTTCCCTAGCCCGCGCCATCTACGCTACGCTCGCGCCTCGCTGCCCCCGCAACCTCGAGCCTCTCCGAGCCGCAGCCGTCTCGGATCTCAAGCCCAAGGACCCATTGATGCGATTCCGGACCTCTCTTCTCCTGGGGTCGGCCTTCGTGGCCGGCGCGATCTCGGTCTCGGCGCTGCGCCCGCTCCAGCATGCGCTGGGCGTCGGCCTGCTGCCGCCGGCGCTTGCCGACGCCATGCCCGGCAAGGCCAGCACCAACACCGCCGAGACCTACCGGATGCTGTCGCTCTTCGGCGACGTGTTCGAGCGCGTGCGCGCCGACTACGTCGATCCGGTGACCGACAAGAAGCTGATCGAGAACGCGCTCAACGGCATGCTCACCGGGCTCGACCCGCACAGCATGTACATGACGCCGAAGCAGTTCCACGACATGAACGTGCAGACGCGCGGCGAGTTCGGGGGCCTCGGCATCGAGGTCACCTCCGATCATGGGATCGTGAAGGTGATCTCGCCGATCGACGGCACGCCGGCGGCGAAGGCCGGCATCAAGTCCGGCGACTTCATCGTCGGCGTCGACGGCAAGAGCGTCGAGGGCGATTCGCTCAACGACGTGGTGCACATGATCCAGGGCAAGCCCGGCACCAAGATCACCCTGACCATCAAACGGCCCAGCGTGGCCAAGCCACTGGTCTTCCCGATGACCCGCGAGGTCATCACCATCCAGGTCGTCAAGTCGCAGCTCGAGCCGGGGTCGATCGGCTATATCCGTATCGCCCAGTTCACCGACCAGACCGACCCTGGCGTGCGCAAGGCTTATGCGGCGCTCACCCGGCAGGCCGGCGGCAAGCTCAAGGGGCTGGTGCTCGATCTGCGCAACAATCCGGGCGGCCTGCTCGACCAGGCGATCGCGGTGTCCGACGATTTCATCAAGGATGGGGAGATCGTCTCGACCCGGGCGCGCCATCCGCAGGACAGCCAGCGCTGGAACGCGCGCGGCGAGGACCTGACGCACGGCCTGCCGATCGCTGTGCTGACCAACGCCGGCACCGCCTCGGCCTCGGAGATCGTGTCGGGGGCACTGCAGGATCATCGCCGCGCCGTGATCGTCGGGACCCGCACCTTCGGCAAGGGCAGCGTGCAGACCGTGATCCCGTTGCCGGACGGCGGCGGCATGCGCCTCACCACAGCTCGCTACTACACACCCTCCGGGCGTTCCATCCAGGGGCTCGGCATCACCCCGGATGTCGTGGTGCACGAGGACGATACGGCGCCGATCCTGGCGCCGCAGCGCGAGGCCGACCTGCAGGGCGCGATCACCAATGTCGGCGGCGCGCCGCAGAGCACGCTGCCGCCGCGCACCGACCTGCCGGCGATCGTCAAAACGATCCCGCAGAAGCCGCCCAAAGGCTGGCCGGCCTTCGACCCCAGCAAGCCCACCACCGACTTCCAGCTGCAGGAGGCCCTCAAGGTCGTCACCGCGATGGAGCCGCCGGCGCACGTGGCGAACTGAGCGGCGGGCCGTCGGCACGACCGCATGCGCGCGCTGGCCTGGTTCTGGATCCTGGTGTTGTTGCTCCTCGGCGGGGTCGGCGCCACGCTTGCCTGGCTCGGACCGCCGCCACCACCGGCGGCACGGGCGGCGGCGGCCGGGGCCGCGAACCCCTCGGCTGCGGTGGCGGGCACGCATGGACCGAAGGTCGCGATCCTCATCGCCGGGATCGGCATGATCGCAACGGACAGCCAGGCCGCGATTGCCACGCTGCCGCCAGCGGTGAGCCTTGCCGTCTCGCCCTACGCGCCGGACCCGGCGGCGGCCGCCCGGACCGCGCGCCAGGCCGGCCACGAGGTGGTGCTGTCGCTGCCGATGCAGCCCGCGGGCGGGGCGAGCGCCGACGCGGGTGACGAGGCGTTGACCACCGGGCAGCCGCCGGGCGTCACCGCCGCCCGCCTCGCCTGGGCGCTTGGCCGCGTGCCCGGCCCCGCCGGCGCTACCAGCCTGCTCGCGCCGGGGCTCGACGGCGCCGCCTTCACCGCCTCGCCGGCACTCGTTGCGGTGATCGACACGCTCGCCGCCCACCATCTGTGGTTCCTCGATGGGCGCCGGATCACGATGCTGGATGCCGCCGGCATCACGCCGGCCCGCGCACTCGATGGCGTGATCGCGGCGGCGCGCCGCAACGGCAGCGCGATCGGCGCCGCCGGTGCACCTTCACCCGACCTCGTCGCGGCGTTGGCGAAGCTGTTGCCCGGCCTGGCCGCGAGCGGTGTGCGTCTGGTGCCGGTCGGCGACATGATGTCAACATCGCAACGATGACGCGCGATCGCGCTGCACTTCCGTATCGGCGCAATGTCGGGGCGGTGCTGTTCGGTCCCGACGGCCGCGTGCTCGTCGCCCGCCGCGCCGACTTGCTGAACGCCGAGGGCGCGCCGGGCGGCTGGCAGTTGCCGCAGGGCGGCATCGACGAGAATGAGGATCCGCGCGCGGCGGTGTTGCGCGAGCTGGCCGAGGAGATTGGCACGGATCGGGCCGAGATCGTCGCCGAGCATCCTGAATGGCTGCGCTACGACCTGCCGCCGGCGCTGGTCGGCCACGCGCTCGGCGGGCGCTATCGCGGCCAGACGCAGCGCTGGTTCGCGCTGCGCTTCCTCGGCACCGATGCCGATATCCGCCTCGATGCCGATCCGCATCCGGAATTCGACGCCTGGCGCTGGGTGGAGCTGGCGGTGCTGCCGGATCTCGCCGTGCCGTTCAAGCGCGAAATTTACGAGATCCTGGCGAAATCGTTTGCCTTCCTCGCCTGATCCCGCGGCCGGCTGGGCTCACCAGCCCGCGCTCGCCTCGTAGCGGATCAGCACGCGCCGCAGGGCCGAGACGGCAAGGCTGAGGGCCAGCCCGATCACGCCGATCACCGCCATTCCCGCCATCACCTGCGTCGTCTCCAGCCCCGACTGTGCCGTGACGATGAACATGCCGAGGCCGGCCTGCGCGCCGACATATTCGGCCGCGACCACGGCGACCCAGGCCGCAGCGACGGCGAGCTGGAAGCCGGTGAGCAGCCGCGGCATGGCCGCCGGCAGGATCACGCGCAGCAGCAGCCGCCATCCCCCCAACCCCAGCATCGTCGCGGCCTTGAGCAGCAGCGGGTCGATCTCGCCGATCGCTGCCGCCGTGTTCAGCGCCATCACGAAGACGCAGGCATAGGCGACGACGAAGATCTTGCCGATCGGTGCCAATCCGAACCAGACGACCACCAGCGGCACCAGCGAGAACGGCACGATGAAGCGAAACGACTCCACCAGCGGCTCGAGGAACGCCGCCAGCAGCCGGTGGCGCGCGAGCGCGACGCCGATCAGCACCCCCAGCGCCACCCCCAGCACCAGTCCACCCGCGAGTTCGGTGAGACTTGTCATGATATCGTTACGAAATGATGGGTCGACAGCCAGCACGAACAGGGCGCGCGCCACGGCTTCTGGCGCCGGCAGGATAACCGGCCGCGTGCCGAGTACATCGGTCGCGAACCACCACAGCCCGATCAGCAGCGCGAAGCCGGTCGCCGCGCTCACCGCGCGTTGCAGCCGCAGCGCGCTCATCGCCCCGTCCGGTTGGACCTGATCCACGGGAACAGCCGCCGCTGCGCGCGAACGAAGCCGAGATTGGCCGCGTAGCCCATCACCGCCAGCACCACCATGCCGACCATGATCTGCGCGACGTCGAAGGACTGCCCGCCGAAACTTTCCATCGCGCCGAGGCCGACATCGCCGGCCACGAGCTCGCTCAGCACGACGCCGCCCCATGCCGCGCCCAGCGCCACCCGCAGCCCCAGCAGGATGTCGGGCATCGCCGACATCAGCACCACCTCCGCACGTTGTGGAAGTCGCAGCCGCAACGCTCGCGCCACCTTCTGCGCGTCGCGGTCGCGTGCTGCCATCCCGTGCGCCGTGTTCACCACGACGATGAAGAAGCTGACCAGGGCGATGATGCTGGCCTTGCTCCAGTAGCCGATGCCGAACCACAGGATCGCCAGCGGCACCCAGGCCAGCGGCGAGATGAAACGCAGGAAGTCGAGCACCGGACGCAGCACGAAGCGCGCAGCCGGCACCAGGCCGACGAGCGCGCCGATCGCGATGCCCAGCAGCGAGCCGATCACCCACCCGCCCGCCGCCTCGCCGAGGCTGAACAGGACGTCCGGGCCGAGCTCCGTTCGCGCCAGTTGCCCGAAGCGGACCGCTACCGCCCAGGGCGGCGGAAACAGCGCGAGGCGCGGCGAATAAAGCAGCCAGGACAGAGTTACCCAGCCGAGCAGGACGGCGACCACGCTCGCCGTCCTTGCCGCCACCAGCGCCGTGGCACTGGCGGGCTCTCTCACTGCCCCATCGCCTGCTTCGCGAACTCCGGATGCACGAGGCCGTGGATGAACGCGTTCACGTCCGGCACCGCGATCACGTGGAATTGCTTCAGGATCGAGGCCTGCGCCACCATCGCATCGATGTTGGGCTCGATCGGCGTCGGTGCCACCATTTTATGTTCGTAGGCGTAACGGACATTGGCGAGGCTGGTCTTCGACTGCCGCGCCAGCGCTGCGTACGCCTGGTCGGGATGGTCGCGCAGCAGGGCCTCGGCCCGGGCAATCTGCTTCAGAACCGCAACGACGGTCCGGGGATGCGCCTTGGCGAAGGCCGGCCGCACCACGATGCCGCCACCCGGCCAGGGCTTGCCATAGATGTCGGAGGCCGTGGCGATCAGCACGCTGCTCCCAGCCGTGATCGTCTCGACGGAGTATGGCACATAGGAGATCGCGGCATCGACCGCGCCACGCTCCAGCGCTGCCGGCTCGCTGGGCCCCATGGTGTTGAAGCCGGTGATGTCCTTCAGCGTCATCTTCGCGTGCGCCAGGGCGAGCTGCAGCACCGCGGTCGGCGCCGTGTTCGGTGCCACCCCCGCCACCTTGCGTCCGCGCAGATCCGCAACGGTCTTGATGCCGCTGCCCTTGCGCGCCACGAGCGCCACATAGTTGCTGGCACCGTCGGCGATGTACCACATCACCCCGGGGCTGTGCGCCGCCACTTGTTCGATCCCCGAGGTGTCGGCCTCGCCGAAATCGATCGAGCCCGCCGCCATCGCCGCCGCCTCCGGCGGAATGCCGCCGAGGAAATCGTGCCACGCCACCTTGTAGCCGGCATCCTCGAGCCAGTGCTCGGCCCGCACCAGCTCCATCGGCCGCAGGGCCGGGAACAGGCCGATCGAGAGATGCTTCTGCGAGCCTGCAGCGTGCGCCGGCATGGCTGCCGCGGCCAGACAGGCGGCGGCGATCGTCAGAATTCGCTTCATGGTTGTCTCCCTTTTCGTTGTTAGATCACGCCATCGTCACGCAATCGGTCGATCTCCGCTGCCGACATGCCCAGCATCCCGCCATAGATCGCCGCGTTCGCCGAGCCCAATTCCGGCCCGAGCGAGCGGATGCTGCCGGGGGTCTCGCTCATATGCGGCAGTGGCGCGGCCATCAGCAGCCTGCCGTGCTCCGCATCCTCGACCTCCCGCACGGTGCCGCGCGCGCGGTAGTGGGGGTCGGCGGCGATATCGGCGATGCTCATCACCGGGGAGGCGGGAATGTCGGCCGCCACCAGTTGCTCCATGGCCGCCGCAAGCGTCTGGCGCGCCACCCAGGCGGCGATGCGCGCATAGAGCGCCGACTGGTTGCGCACCCGCGCAGCGTGGTTGGCAAAGCGCTCCTCGGTGGCGAGGTCGGCCTCGCCCATCACGCTCGCCAGCCGCCGCAGCAGCGGATCGGTTCCCGCATGGATCGCGATCTCGTGCCCGTCGGCGGTGATGAAATTCGCAGCCGGCACCACGTTTGGATTGATGTTGCCGGTCCGCCCGCGCACCTTGCCGGTCTTGGCGAAGCTCATCAGCGCGTCCTCGGAGGCGCGGAACGCCGGCTCGAACAGCGCGAGGTCGATCACCTGGCCGGACCCCGCGTGGCAGTCGCGGTGATAGAGCGCCGCGACGATGCTGAACGCGCCCATGTAGGCCGTCATGTAATCGACCAGCGCGTAGCCCGCCCGCATCGACGGCCCGCTCGCTTCGCCGCTCGTGTACGTGGTGCCGGCGAAGGCGCTGGCCACCCGGTCGAAGGCGCCGCGCGAGGCATAGGGGCCGGTCAGTCCGTAGCCGGTGATGTAGAGGGCGACCAGGCGGGGATGCCGGGCGCGGATCGTTGCCGGATCGAAACCCCAGCGCTGCAGTGTCGGCGGGCGGAAATTGGTCACCAGCACGTCGAAATGCGGCAGCAGCCGGTGCACGATCGCGCGCCCCGCCTCCTTGCGCAGATCGAGCGTGATCGACTGTTTGTTGCGTGCGTCCTGCACCCAGCCGAGCGAGCGCCCACCTGGCTGTGCCGCGGAGCGGCGCATGAAGTCGCCGCGCCCGGGCTCCTCCACCTTCACGATCTCGGCGCCGAAATCGCCCAGCATCGTGGCCGTGACCGGGGCGGCGATGATCGAGGAAAGGTCGAGGACGCGCACGCCGGCGAGAGCGGAGGGGGTCATGCGTTGGTTCCATGCGCGAGGGCGGGCGCCGCCGGCGCCAGCCGGTGGAGGATGTCGGCGGTGAGGCCGGCGAAATCGGCGCTGCCGCGATCGTGCGCGGCGGTGCCCGGGCGCAGGCTGTGGATGACGCGCCCCGGCCGCGCGCCCATCACGAACACGACGTCGCCGAGATAGACCGCTTCTGCAACGTCATGGGTGACGAACAGCACCGTCATGCCGGCATCGGCGACGATACGCCGCAGCTCCTCCTGCAGCAGCACGCGGGTATGCGCATCGACCGCCGCGAACGGTTCGTCCATCAGCAGCACGTCGGGCTGCAGCGCCAGCGCCCGCGCGATGCCGACCCTGCTCGCCATGCCGCCGGAAAGCTCGTGCGGATAGGCGTCCGCAAACCCGTGCAACCCCACCAGCTCGAGCATCGCGCGCGCCCGCTCGGCGGCCTGGGCGCGTCTCATGCCCTGCGCCTCGCAGCCGAAGGCGATGTTGCCGAGAACGCTCTTCCAGGGAAACAGCGCCGGGCGCTG
Organism: Pseudomonadota bacterium; assembly: GCA_021784255.1. Taxonomy (GTDB): domain Bacteria; phylum Pseudomonadota; class Alphaproteobacteria; order Acetobacterales; family Acetobacteraceae; genus JAJXXT01. Next base: position 7,574 of record JAJXSZ010000130.1, read on the forward strand.
GAAGACGATGGCGAGGCGGGCCTGGCCGTCGTGTCCGCGTCCGATCGCGATCCGCCCCTCGTCGGCGCGCGCGAGCCCGCCGACGATGTCGAGCAGCGTACTCTTGCCGCAGCCGGAAGGCCCGACGAGGCACGCGAAGCTGCCGCCCTCGACGACGAGGTTGACCTCCTGCAACGCCCGCACCGCGCCGGCGCGGGCGTGATAGGTCAGGCCGACTCCCTCGACGCGGATCTCGGGGCCCGCCTGCGCGGGTCCGGCACGGGGCTGGCCGCGCGGCGCGGCGGCCCCCGCGTCGTCTTGCTGGACCATGTTTCCTCACGCTCTTTGGCGCCGTCTGTCGCGGCGTTCTTCGTTGCCGGCTGCCGCGCGAAGGCGGCGAGCATCCGCACGTGATTGGCTTCGACCAGCCGCCAGGCGCGGGCCGCGGCTTCCTCGGCGTCACGCGCGCGCACCGCCTCGCGCAGCCTGGTCCCGAATTGCGCGGCACTGCGCCGCGCCGCCGGCGTCTGGTGCGCCAGCAATGCGTAGGCGCGGTACGACTGGCGTGTCATCCGCGCGAGGATCGCCTGCAGCCGCGCGTTGCCGCAGCGCTCGCGGACATAGAGGCTCGAGGCCTGCGTCGCTGCGGTGAAGATCTCGGGGGTCGTCGCTGGAATGGCCGCCAGTTCGTTCACGCGCAGGCTGAGGCGGGTGAAGCCCTC
>JAJXSZ010000131.1 GCA_021784255.1 Pseudomonadota bacterium
CCGGCGCAGGCGGCACTGGCGCGCGCCGAGGAGGCGCTGGCCGAGGCGCAGGACCTGCTCACCCGGCTCGCCGAGGACAGCGACGCCGATCCGCGCCAGCTCGAACGCGCCGAGGAGCGGCTGTTCGCGCTGCGCGCGCTGGCGCGCAAGCACGGGGTGGTGGTCGGGGAACTCGCGGCCTTGCGCGCGAGCCTCGCCGGCAGGCTCGCGGCGCTGCATTCCGGGGCGGCGGAGGTCGAGGCGCACAGCCGCGCGCTCGCGGCCGCGGCGGCGCGGCGGCGGGAGGCGTTCGCGGCGCTCTCGGCGGTGCGGGCCGAGGCGGCGAAGAAGCTCGACCGCACCATCGCCCGGCAACTGCCGCCGCTCAAGCTCGAGCGCACCCGTTTCGTTACCGACATCATGCCGCTCGGCGAACCGTCCTGGACCGCGGAGGGCGCGGAGTCCGTGCGCTTCCTGGTGGCGACGAATCCCGGGCAGGAGCCGGGCCCGCTGGCGCGCGTCGCCTCCGGCGGCGAGCTGTCGCGGCTGATGCTGGCGCTGAAGGTGGTGCTGGCGGGCGCCTCGCCGGTGCCGACGCTGATCTTCGACGAGGTCGATTCCGGCATCGGCGGCGCCACCGCGGCGGCGGTCGGCGAGCGGCTGGCGGCGATCGCGGGCGCGGTGCAGGTGCTGCTGGTTACGCATTCGCCGCAGGTCGCTGCCCGCGGTGCGGCGCATCTGCGCGTGGCGAAGGAGACCGGGCGGCGCGCGCGCACCACCGTCGAGCCGCTGGACGGCGCGGCACGACGCGAGGAGATCGCCCGCATGCTCGCCGGCAGCCATGTCACCCAGGCGGCGCGCGACGCCGCCGAAGCCCTGCTCGCCACATGACCCCTGCCCCGCCGAAACCGCCCGAGGCGCTCGACGAGGACGCGGCGGCACGCGAACTCGCAGAGCTCGCCGCCGCGATCGCGCGCCACGACCGCGCCTATCACGAGCTGGACGCACCGCTGGTCTCGGACGCCGAATACGATGCGTTGCGACGCCGCAACGAGGTCCTCGAGGCGCGATTCCCGCAACTGATCCGCCCGGACTCGCCCTCGCGGCGGGTCGGCGCGGCGCCGGCCGCGGGCTTCGCCAAGGTGATCCACCGCCTGCCGATGCTCTCGCTCGGCAACGCCTTCGCTCCCGAGGAGTTCGCGGAGTTCTGCGACCGCGCGCGGCGGTTCCTGGGCAGCTCGATGCCCTTCGCGATGGTCGGCGAGCCGAAGATCGACGGGCTCTCCCTGTCGCTGACCTACGCGCAGGGGCAGTTGCTGCGCGCGGGCACGCGCGGCGATGGCAGCGAGGGCGAGGATGTCACCGCGAATGTGCGCACCATCGCCGCGATCCCGCCCCGGCTGCACGGAAGGTCGCCGGCGCTGATCGAGGTCCGCGGCGAAGTCTTCATGAGCAAGGCGGATTTCCTGGCGCTGAACGCGGCGCAGGAGCGGGCCGGCGGCAAGGTGTTCGCCAACCCGCGCAATGCCGCCGCGGGCTCGCTGCGCCAGCTCGACCCCACGATCACCGCCGCGCGCCCGCTCTCCTTCTTCGCCTATGCGATGGGCGAGGCGAGCGAACCGGTGGCAGCGACGCACTGGGCCTATCTGCAGCGGCTGCGCCATTGGGGGTTCGCGGTCAATCCGCTGTCGCGACATCTGGAAAGCGAAACGGATGCGCCCGGCTTCCAGGCCGAGATGGCGGCGCAGCGGGCCGGCCTCGCCTACGACATCGACGGTGTCGTCTACAAGATCGACGACCTGGCGCTGCAGAACCGGCTTGGCTTCGTCGGGCGCGAGCCGCGCTGGGCGATCGCGTGGAAGTTCCCGGCCGAGCAGGCGACGACCAGGCTGCTCGACATCCAGATCCAGGTGGGGCGCACCGGCGCGCTGACACCGGTCGCCGTGCTGGAGCCGGTGAATGTCGGCGGCGTGCTGGTGCGGCACGCGACGCTGCACAACGAGGACGAGATCGCGCGGCTCGACGTGCGCGTGGGCGACAGCGTGCGCATCCAGCGCGCCGGCGATGTCATTCCGCAGGTGCTCGGCATCGTGCTCGAGGCGCGCCCGGCGGGGGCGCATCCGTTCCAGTTTCCGCGCCGCTGCCCGGTCTGCGGCAGCCATGCCGTGCGCGCCGAGGGCGAGGTGGTGTGGCGCTGCTCGGGCGGGCTCACCTGCCCTGCCCAGGTGGAGGAACGGCTGATCCATTTCGCCTCGCGCGGCGCCTTCGATATCGAGGGGCTGGGCGAGAAGTCGGTGCACGAGTTCCACGAACTGGGCTGGATCCGCTCGCCTGCCGACGTCTTCAGGCTGCCGGCGAGGGAAGCGGAGATCGCCGGGCTCGAGGGCTGGGGCGAGCAATCGGCCGCGAACCTGGTCCGCGCGATCGGCGAGCGGCGGCGCATCGGGCTGGCGCGCTTCATCTACGCGCTCGGCATCCGGCGGATCGGCGCGGCCAATGCCCGGTTGCTGGCGCGGCATTATGGCGACGTCGAAACCTTCCTCCAGCGGATGCGCGAGGTCGCCGATCCCGCGTCCGAGGAACGCGCGGCGGTGACCAGCATCATCGGCATCGGGCCGGCCATCGCCGAGGAGCTCGCTGAGTTCTTCGGCGAGGAACGCAATTTCCGGGCGGTGCGGGAGCTTGCGGACGCGCTCGACATCCAGCCGGAGGAAACGGCGGGGGGCGGCGTCCTCGCCGGCCGGACGGTGGTGTTCACCGGCACGCTGCCGACGCTGTCGCGGCCGGAGGCGAAGGCGCTGGCCGAGCGACATGGGGCCAAAGTGACGGACAGTGTCTCCAAGCGCACCGACTACGTCGTGGTCGGCGCCGATGCCGGCAGCAAGGCAGGCAAGGCCTCGGAACTCGGCATCACCGTGCTGGACGAGGAGGGGTTCCGCGCCCTGCTGGCGCAGGGGCCGGGGCGATGACCCGGCGCGCCTTCGTCATCGGTCAGCCGATCGCGCATTCGCGCTCGCCGATGCTGCACGGCTACTGGCTGCGGCGCTACCGGATCGACGCCAGCTACGAGCCGCGCGACGTCGCCCCCGCGCGGCTCGCGGATTTCGTCGCCGAGTTCCGGCGCGAAGGCTGGGTCGGGTGCAATGTGACGGTACCGCACAAGGCCGCCATCGTGCGCCATCTCGACCGGCTGGACGAGACCGCGGCAGCGGCCGGCGCCGTCAACACGCTGTGGTGGGAGGACGGGCTGCTGGTCGGCGGCAACACCGATGCCAGCGGCTTTCTCGCCAATCTCGACGATCGCGCGCCCGGCTGGGACCGGCGGCCCGGGCATGCGGTGCTGCTGGGGGCGGGCGGCGCGGCGCGGGCGGCGATCGTCGGGCTGCGCCAGCGCGGGTTCAGCGTCGCCATCTTCAACCGCAGCGGCGACACGGCCGCGGCGCTGGCCGCGCATTTCGGCGCGGCGGTCGCGGCGCACGACATGACCGAGCTGGCCGCGGCGCTGGCCGGCGCGGACCTCCTCGTCAACGCCACCAGCCTCGGGATGAGCGGCCAGCCGGCGCTGGCGCTCGACCTGGCCGCCCTGCCCGCCCACGCCATCGTGCACGACGTGGTCTACGCGCCGCTCGAGACCGCGCTGCTGCGCGCCGCGGCGGCGCGCCGACTGCACACCGTGGACGGGCTCGGCATGCTGCTGCACCAGGCGACGCCCGGCTTCCGCCGCTGGTTCGCCACCGCGCCGGAAGTGACCGCGGAGCTGCGCGAGATGCTGGCCGCCGATATCCGCGCGAGGACGCCGCGCTGACGAAAAATCGATGCACTGTTGCAGCAAAAGAGTGACAAAACTTCACATTTAGAGCATTCTCATCGTCGGAAAGGCGCTCGAGTCGCGCCGGCAGCAGAGGAACAGACCCGAGCGTGTTGGAAACGAAGCTCAACGTCGTTCAGCCAATGGCGAGCGGCATCCGTGTCCTGATAATCGAGGACCAGCCCACCTTCGCCCACATCGTGCGGGCATATCTGCTGCAGCAGGGGATGGAGGTGGAGTGGGCCGCCAACGGCGCCGAGGCGCATGAAAAGCGCGCCGCGTTCCGGCCCGAGATCATGCTGGTCGATCTCGAACTGCCCGATATCAGCGGTTTCGACCTGGTCAGCGCCTATGCCGGCCGTTCCGATTGCGGGATCATCGTGGTCACCGCCAATGGCGAGGAGGCGGCGCGCGTCGCCGGGCTCGATTCCGGCGCCGACGACTATTTCGTGAAATCGGGCCCGACGCGGGAGCTCGCGGCGCGGATCAACGCCCTGCACCGCCGGCTCAACAAGCCGCCCGGCGAACGCGCGGGGCGCGTCTTCGTCGATGTGCCGGGGCGCATCGTCACCGGCGAGGCGGGCAGGCAGGAGCGCCTGACCGAGGCCGAGATGGTGGCGCTCGAGACGATGCTGGACGCGGCGGGGGCGGCCGTCTCGCGCGACTGGCTCTCCAAGGTGGCGCTGCGGCGACCGATGCACATGGACGACCGCGCGGTCGACCAACTGGTGCTGAAGCTGAGGCGCAAGCTGTCCGCCGTCGGGGCGCCGGAGCGGCTCATCATGTCGTCGCGCAACCAGGGCTACATCATCGGCGAGCCCAGCCGGTTCCGGCGGATCGGCCCGAACGGCGACTGAGGCGGTGCGGCCTCGCCCGGCCGCGACCCCGGCCGGCAGGCGCCACGACGAGGCCCGGCGTGTTCAGGTGCGGCATGCTCAGGTGCGGCATGCCGAGAGCAACCTCCGATCCGTTGCGCCTGTCCGGCGCAGCCGGATCGGAGACAAGTCGCTCTGGACTGCATGCTCTCCAGAGCAGGAAATCCGGCCAGATGGCTCTATCCGGTCGGATACGGCTCTAGACGAGCGGCGCGCAGGCCGCAGCGAGCCAGGCACGGTCGGCGGCATCGAGGCTCGGGCCTACCTGCGCCAGCACGCGCGCGTGGTAGGCGTCGATCCAGGCGCGCTCGTCGGGCGTCAGCATCGCGGCGATGATGAGGCAGCGCGCATAGGGCGCGAACGTCAGGGTCTCGAAGCCGAGGAAGGACTTCGTGGCCTCGGGGAAATCCGCCTTCTGCACCAGCAGCAGGTTCTCGATGCGGATGCCGTAGCTGCCGGGGGCGTAGAAGCCGGGTTCGTCGGAGAGGATCATACCTTCCGCAATCGCAACGTTCTTCGCGGCACGGCTGATGCTCACGGGACCCTCGTGCACCGAGAGGAAGGAGCCGACGCCATGGCCGGTGCCGTGGTCGAAATCCTGCCCCGCGCTCCACAGCGCGGCGCGGGCGATGGCGTCCAGATGCGCGCCGGCAACGCCTTGCGGGAAGGCAAGTCTCGCCAGCGCCACATGGCCCTGCAGCACCCGCGTGTAGGTGGCGGCGATGGCGCGGGGTGGCGCGGCGGGACCGGTCCAGACGGTGCGGGTGACGTCGGTCGTGCCTTCCGGGTACTGGCCGCCGGAATCGATGAGGAAGGTCTCGTCGGACCCGATCGGGCGGTCGCTCTCCGGGGTGGCGCGATAGTGGATCACCGCGCCGTGCTCGCCGGCGCCGGCGATGGCCGCGAAGCTCTCGCCGCGGAACCCCTCGCCCTCGGCCCGCAGCGCGAGGAGCCGGGCCGCCGCCGACATCTCGGTTTCGCGGCCGGCAGCGGTCTCGAGCCAGCGCAGGAAGCGGCAGAGGGCGACCGCGTCGCGGCGGTGGGCGATGCGGGCCCCTTCACGTTCCACCGGGTTCTTGCTGGCTTTGAGGAGGATGCAGGGCTCCATGCCCGGCCGCACCGTGGCACCGGCGGCGCGCAGGGTGGCGGCGAACCAGGCGGGGCTGGCCGCCGGATCGACGCGCACCCGCTTGCCGGCCAGCGCGGCCAGCGCTCCGGGCAGCGCCTCGCGTTCCGATAGCGAAACGGCATTGCCCCAGCCCGCGGCCAGCGCGGCGGGCACTTTCGCCGCCGCCATGAACAGCTCGACGCCGGCATCCGCGTGCAGCAACGCGAAGCCGAGGCCGAACGGCGTGTACGGCACGTCGGCACCGCGGAAGTTGAGCAGCCAGGCGATCGAGGCGGGATCCGAGATCACCGCCGCGTCCTCGCCCGCCTCGCGCAGCCGCGCCGCCGCCGCCTCGCGCTTGGCGCCGACGCTCATGCCAGCGAACGCGAGCGGATGGTCGGCGATGGGCGTCAGCGGCGGGGCCGGGCGATCATGCCAGACGGCATCGATCGGATTGGACCCGACGCCGACCAGCGCGATGGCGGCCTCGGTGTAGCGGGCGAGCGTCTCCTCGGCGAACAGCCACGGGTCGTAACCGATGCGCGCGCCCCGGGCGTTGGCGGCGAGCCAGGCCGGCGGCGGATCCTCGATCAGGTGGCGGCGCTGCCAGAGGGCGGGGTCGGTCTGGGCCGCGGCCTGCAGCACGTAGCGCCCGTCGGTGAACAGCACCGCGCGGTCGGCGAGGACCACGGCGAGCCCGGCGCTGCCGGTGAAACCGCTGATCCAGGCCAGGCGCTCGGCATTGGCCGGGACGTATTCGCCGAGGTGCTCATCGGCCCGCGGGACCAGGAAGCCGTCCAGGTCGCGCCGCGCCAGCTCGGCACGCAGGGCCTTGAGGCGTTCGTCTGAATTCAAGGTGTTGAGCGCCATTCTACAGTCTCCATCTCGATATCAGGCCCGCGCTGGTTTCATAACTTGTTAAGAACCAAGGCGTCTGGCGCATAGCTGGGGCTCCCAAGCGCCGCTACTCGCAGGGCGAGGCGAGCGCGATATTGCACTGCACAAAGACCGCGAGACGAACGGCAGAACGGCCCGACGCCCGCCACGGCCTGATAAGACTGGACGCAGACCATGACCGCCCGTGTTGCCAAGGAAGAGATCGCGATGCTGATGCCGTCGCGCCTCACCCACTATTTCACCGACGACCGCGAGGACCTGCCGCAGGGCGAGGCCAGCGCGACCGGGACGGGGCTGGGCGGGCTCTTCGCGCGCCTGCGCACCTGGCTCGCCGCCCGCCGCGCCAACGAGGAGGCGGTGGCTGAGCTGGCCCGCCTCTCCGACCATGAGCTCGCCGATATCGGCCTCGTCCGCTCCGACCTGCTGCGGGTGACCGATCCCGACTTCGCCTTGACCTACAATGCCGAACGGGCCGCCGCCGGCGCCTACGGCATCCACCCCGAGCACGCGCACAGCTGAGGCGCGAGCTCCCGGCCGCGCCTTCCAGGCCCGCCGCAAGGCGCGCTCACGCATCCGGTTTCGCCACGATGAGGGTCGTCCAACGGCCTTCGTCGTGGCGTTTTCGTAACAGCAGCCCCTGGCCGCGGTGGGCGGCGAGCACCATGCGCGCCTGATCGCGGGTCAGTCCCGCCAGGATGGCCACGCCCCCCGGCGCCAGATGTCGCGCCAGATCGCGTGCCATGCGGCAGAGCGGACGGGCGAGGATATTCGCGAACACGAGATCGAAGCGCCCGGCGCGGCGGATCGCCGGGGCGTGCCAGCCGTCGCCCTGCGCCGCGCGCACGGGCTGGCGGTTGCGCCGCGCGTTGTCGCGCGCCGCGCGCACCGCCCAGGGATCGTTGTCGGTCGCCAGGACGTGGCGGCGCAGCAACGCCGCGGCGGCCATCGCGAGCACCCCCGAGCCGGTGCCGAGATCGAGGATCCGGCCGCGCCAGCGCGACGCGTGCAGGCGTGGGGCCAGGGCTTCCAGCGCCCGGAGGCAGCCCCGGGTCGAGCCATGCTCCCCCGAACCGAAGGCGACGCCGGCATCGAGCATCAGTGTGATGGCACCCGGCGTGCGCGCCGGCGGCAGGTGGGTGCCGCGCAGGGCAAAGCGGCCGACGCGCTGCTCCGGAAACCCGGCATAGACGCGCGCGAGCCAGCCACCGGCTTCGGTCGCACGGCGGCCGAGCGGCGCGGCGATGCCGCTCGCGGCGGCCGCGAGGGTGAGTGCCAGGTCCAGCGTCGCGTCACCCTCGCCCGCGTCCTTCACGCCCTCGACGCGCCAGAGGCCGCGCGCCTCGTCGTGGAACAGGCCGACGCTGCGGCAGGCGGCGGCGAAGGCTGCCTCGTAGGCGTCGCGTGCCGGCTCCGGCACGTCGACGAAGACGGTCTCGAGCTGACCGGCGGGGCGTTTCATGGCGCTGGCTTTACGCGCGCGCGACGAAGCGGTCGAGGACGCGCTTGCTGCCGGCCTTTTCGAAGTCGATCTCGAGCCGGTCGTCCTCGGCGGCCGTGACGGTGCCGT
>JAJXSZ010000132.1 GCA_021784255.1 Pseudomonadota bacterium
TCAGCAGCAACTTCACAGTGCGCAAGATCAGCTACGGCGAAGGCGTCGAGCGCGTGTTCCCGCTCTATGCGCCGACCATCGCCGAGATTGCCGTGGTGCGGCAGGGCGATGTGCGCCGCGCGAAGCTCTATTACCTGCGCGACCGGCGCGGCAAGTCGGCGCGTATCGCCGAGCGCGCGCGCGAGAACGAGGCGGAGTAACACCGGGGGCCTTGCCCCTGGACCCCACTGGGAACGTCGTGCCCGACAGACGCTCGGCGCACGATCCCCCCAGACCCCAGCCATCGGGTTCCAAGGGCCGCGGGCCCTTGGCGGGTCCAGGGCCGAGCCCTGGCCTTCCTGGGGGAAACATGGCCAAGACTCTCTTCGACAAGGTCTGGGACGCACACGTCGTCGAGCGGCTGCCGGACGGCACCTGCGTGCTCTACATCGACCGCCACCTGGTTCACGAGGTGACCTCGCCGCAGGCCTTCGAGGGGCTGCGCGCGGCCGGCCGCCGCGTCCGCCGGCCGGACGCGACCATCGCGGTGGTGGACCACAACGTGCCGACCACCGATCGCCAGGCCGGCATCAAGGAAGCCGATTCGCGACTGCAGGTGGAGACGCTGGAACGCAACGTCGCCGCGTTCGGCGTGCCCTATATCCCGCTGCTCGACGACCGCCAGGGCATCGTCCACATCATCGGCCCGGAGGAAGGCATCTCGCTGCCGGGCATGACCATCGTCTGCGGCGATTCGCACACCTCGACGCATGGCGCGCTGGGCTCGCTTGCCTTCGGCATCGGCACCTCGGAAGTGGAGCACGTGCTGGCCACCCAGACGCTGCTGCAGAGGCCGGCGAAGAACATGAACGTCGCGGTCGAGGGCAGCCTGCCCTTCGGCGTCACCGCGAAGGACATCGTGCTCGCGATCATCGGACACATCGGCACCGCCGGCGGCACCGGCCACGTGATCGAATACACCGGCTCGGCGATCCGCGGCCTCGACATGGCCGGGCGGATGACGGTCTGCAACATGTCGATCGAGGCCGGCGCGCGCGCCGGCATGATCGCGCCGGACGAGACGACCTTCGAGTACGTGCGCGGCCGGCCGATGGCGCCCAAGGGCGAAGCGCTGGAGCGCGCCATCGCCTGGTGGCGGACGCTGCCCTCCGATCCCGCCGCCGCCTATGACAAGCTGGTCCAGATCGATGCCGCAACGATCGCGCCGATGGTGACCTGGGGCACCAGCCCCGAAGCGGTCGCGCCGATCACCGGCGCGGTGCCCGACCCGCGTGAGGTCGCCGACGAAGCCAAGCGCGCGCAGATGGAACGCATGCTGGAATACATGGCGCTCCGGCCCGGCCAGAAGCTCGCCGAGCTGGCGGTCGATGTCGTCTTCATCGGCAGCTGCACCAACGGGCGCATCGAGGACATCCGCGCCGCGGCCGCCGTGGCGCGCGGGCGCAAGGTCGCGCCCGGCGTGCGCGCGCTGGTGGTGCCCGGCTCGGGCCTGGTCAAGCGCCAGGCGGAAGCCGAGGGGCTCGATCGCGTGCTGACCGAGGCTGGCTTCGAGTGGCGCGAGGCCGGCTGCTCGATGTGCCTCGGCATGAACCCCGACAAGCTGACGCCGGGCCAGCGCTGCGCCAGCACCTCCAACCGTAACTTCGAGGGCCGCCAGGGACCGGGCGGACGCACGCACCTGCTGTCGCCGGCGATGGCGGCGGCGGCGGCGGTGACCGGACGGCTCGCGGATGTCCGGGAGCTCGCACGATGAAACCGTTCACGAAGCTGACCGCGGTCGCCGCACCGCTGCCGATGGCCAACGTCGATACCGACAAGATCATCCCTGCCCGCTTTCTCAAGACGATCGAGCGCAGCGGGCTCGGCGTGCACCTGTTCGACACGCTGCGCTACGACGCGAACGGCAGCGAGCGGCCCGGGTTCGTGCTGAACCAGGAGCCATACCGCAACGCGCAGATCCTGATCGCGCATGAGAATTTCGGCTGCGGCTCGTCGCGCGAGCACGCCCCCTGGGCGCTGCTCGATTTCGGCATCCGTTGCGTCATCGCGCCGGATTTCGCCGATATCTTCCACAACAACTGCTTCAAGAACGGCATCCTGCCGGTGCGGCTGCCGCGCGCCATCATCGATCAGCTGATGGAGGACGCGAAGCTCGGCGCCAACTCGCGCGTCACCATCGACCTCGAGGCGCAGGAGGTGGTGCGCCCGAACGGCGAGCGTATCCATTTTGAAATCGATCCATTCCGCAAGAAGCTGCTGCTCGAGGGGCTCGACGATATCGACCAGACGCTGCAGCACGCCGCCGCGATCGACGCCTACGAGGCGAAGACGAAGCGCGAGCGGAGCTTCATCCCCGGCATCGAGGTGTGCCCGTGATCCCCAATCGCAAGCTGCTGGTGCTGCCCGGCGACGGCGTCGGCCCCGAGGTGATGCACGAGGTCGGGCGCATCGTCGCCTGGATGCAGAAACGCGAGCGCGCCCGCTTCACGATCGTCGAGGACCTGGTGGGCGGGGCTGCGATCGACGCGCGTGGCGTGCCGATCACCGACGAGACGATCCGGCTGGCGAAGGAGGCGGATGCGGTGCTGTTCGGCTCCGTCGGCGGGCCGAAATGGGACACGCTCGGCTTCGACCGACGCCCGGAGATCGCGATCCTGCGCCTGCGCAAGGATCTGGGCCTGTTCGCCAATCTGCGCCCGGCGACCGTGCTCGAGCCGCTGGTGGAGGCGAGCACCCTCAAGCCCGAGGTGGTGCGCGGGCTGGACCTGATGATCGTGCGCGAGAGCACCGGCGGCATCTATTTCGGCGAGCCGCGCGGCGTCGAGACGCTGCCCGACGGGACCAAGAAGGGCATCAACACCGAAGTCTACACCACGCCCGAGATCGAACGCGTGGCGCGCGTCGCCTTCGAGCTCGCGGGCAAGCGGCAGCGGCGGCTGTGCTCGGTCGAGAAGGCCAATGTGATGGAGAGCGGGCTGCTGTGGCGGCAGACCGTGACGGCGCTGGCGAAGGATTATCCGGACGTGGCGCTGTCGCACATGTACGCCGACAATTGCGCCATGCAGCTGGTGCGCAACCCGCGCCAGTTCGACGTCATCGTGACCGGCAATCTGTTCGGCGACCTGCTCTCCGATCTCGCCTCGATGCTGACCTGCAGCCTCGGCATGCTGCCCTCGGCGACGCTGGGCGCGGTGGGAGCGGACGGCAAGCGCCACGCCCTCTATGAGCCGATCCATGGCAGCGCGCCGGACATCGCCGGGAAGGGCGTGGCCAACCCGCTGGCGCAGATGCTGAGCTTCGCAATGCTGCTACGCTATTCGCTCGACATGGAGGAGGACGCGGCCCTGATCGAACGCGCCTGCGTCAACGTGCTGGCGAGCGGGTTGCGCACGGCGGACGTGATGGCGCCTGGCTGTGCCAAGGTGGGCACCCAGGTGATGGGCGAGGCGGTGGTGCGCGAGCTCGAGAAGCTCACCGCCTGAGGCGTCTCGCCCCTGCCCGGCTCACGCCTGCCAGCGCTCACCTGCCGTGCTCCGCCTCGCTTGCCCACCCGGCGCGGATCGTCTATGCACCCGCTCCGGCGGCGCCCGTAGCTCAACTGGATAGAGCACTAGACTACGGATCTGGGGGTTAGGGGTTCGAATCCTCTCGGGCGCGCCATTTCCCTCATCGATCGAGGACGCTGGCCGTCCGGCCGCAGGCCAGCGGCGGCTCGGCGACGACGTTGCGACTTGCCGGTCCCCTCCGATCGTGGTCGGCAGCGCCCGGCGGCACCTGGCGGCGGCGCTGGAACATTTCGTCTGATTACCAATACCGCGCGACACGTTCACACGCCGGGGCGGCGACGGCGCCCTGCGCCATCGCGCTCGCCGGCCGCGAGGCGATGACGGCCACACGGAATCGGCGCTAAGAGGCCAGGGCAAACAGTCCGGTTCCCGAGGCGCGCGCGTGACGCTCATCGACATCGATTTCTCGCTGGCGATGCATAACCGCACCGGCCGGTTCTTCATCGGCAAGGACCTGATCGAGACCCCCCGGCTGCCGCTCGGCGACGTCTATTACTGGCGGCTCAGATCGCCACCGCGCGGCATGCTGCGATGGGCCATCGGGCGCCTGCAGCGCCACCAGGTGACGGGCCGGACGCTGGGCGGCGGCCTCGGCTGGCTGCCGCCGCGGCACTCGGCGCGGCCGCTGCTGCACCTCGACCCCTATACCGTGCCGACCACGGTGCTGCGACGCCGCGACATCGTGCTGTGCCACGATGTCGGCCCGGTGACGCACCCGCATCTGTTCGCCCCCGATGTCGGCGCGATCTATCGCGCGATCTACCGACTGGTGGCGGAGACCGGCCCGCATATGGTCTTCGTCAGCCATGCCTCGAAGCATGCCTTCGAGCGGCTGCACCCCGCCGCGCGCCTGGCCAGCAGCCGCGTGATCCACCCGGCGATCCGCACCGACCTCTCGGCGCGCCTGGCACGCCGGCCGGCCGGCGTCGAAACGCCGTTCCTCCTGACCGTGGGCAGCATCGGCGAGCGCAAGAACCAGGCCCGCTGCATCGCCGCCTTCGCCAGCACCGGCCTGGCGCAACGCGGCCTGCGCTATGTCGTGTGCGGTGGCCGGGAACCGGGGTTCGAGCGCGTGGCGGCTGCCGCGGCGCAGACGCCGGGCGTGGTGCTGCTGCCATATGTCGCCGACGCCGAGCTCGCCTGGCTCTATGCCAACGCCTCGGGATTCGTCCTCGCGAGCCAGCTCGAAGGTTTCGCCATGCCCCTCATGGAAGCGGCAGCGCACGGTCTGGTCCCGCTGGTGAGCGCGGGCAGCGTGCTGGAGGACGTCGCCGGCGACGGCGCGCTCGTCGCCGGCCCCGAGGATGGCGCCAACCTCGCGGCGGGCATGGTGGCGCTGGTGCAGATGCGGCCGGAGGAGAAGGCCGGGCGCCAGCGGCGGCTGGCAGCGGCGGCGGCGCGGTTCGACGTCGCGCGGGTGCGGGCCGCGTGGCTGGGAGCTTTCGCGCAGTGGTCCGGCGCGGCGGCAGCGGCCGATGCCACGCCGCCCGGCGCGGCGTCAGGAGCGCGCTGAATCGCGCTCCATCGCGTCGCGCACCAGGGCGGCGAAACGGTGCGGCGCGTGCAGGAACTTGCCGAACGGCATGGTGACGAACAGGCCGAGCACGAGGGCGAGGTGGAGCACGAGCAGCAGCGGCATTGCCGCGGTCTCGCGCAGCGCCAGCAGCGCCAGCCCGCTCGCGGCGATCGCGGCGAGCAGCCACAGCAGCACCTGGTCGGCCGCCAGCGTCTCCGCCGCGAGCGGCGCGGGGTCGGCCAGGCGCTTGAGTGCGATCAGGCCCGCCGCGCCGGCCAGCATCAGCACGCCGCCCGCCGTGCCGAGCAGGACCGGCAGGCTGAGCCACGGATACGGCGCGTGCCAGCCGAGCACGTGCTCGTCGATGGTAGCGACCGAGGTCGCGGCGAAGGCGAGCAGGAAGCCGCCGGCGAGCGCATGGTGCGCATGCCGCCGCGCGCCCGAGGGCCGTTCGCCGGGATAGGGACAGAGGCCGCCGCCGCCGCCGAGATTCTTCAGCGTCGCGGCGTCGTGCAGCGCCCGCAGAACGTGGATGGACCGCGGCGTGCCGCCGAGGCCGCGCCAGGCGGCGAGCGTCGAGGCGGCCATGGCGAGGAGCGCGAACAGCAGCGTCGCCGCGCCGAGCGCGATCAGGGTTGCGAGCGGGATCACCGCGTAGAAGGCGCCGGGGCCGGTATGCGCGGTGGCGCGACCGTGCGCGCTCGCCAGTGCTGCGAGGCCGGCGGCGAGCACGGCACCGGCGGTGGCGGCGAGTGGACGGCGCAGCAGGCCGCGCAGCGCGGCCGGGCGGATCGTTTCGCTCCACGATTCATGGCGCACGCGCGCGAGCGCCGCCGGCAGGTTGAGCGCCCATTCGTGCGGCGGCGCGTACTGGCAGGCATGGTAGCAGCCGTTGCAGCCGTGGCAGAGATTGGCAAGGAAACCGAGATCCGCGGCGGGGAATTCGCGCCGGCGTTCCATCGCCGGAAACACCGCGCAGAACCCCTCGCAGTAGCGGCAGGCGTTGCAGATCTCGAGCGCGCGCCGCGCATCCGGCATGGTTGCCGTCTCAGTTGCCTGCATGCCGCGCCGCCCCCTCCCCGGCAAGGCGCCCGAAGACGCCGCCGATGGTCATGCCGAAGCCGGCGAGATAGCCGCGGCCGAGAATGTTGCCGGCCATGATCTCGCCGGCCGCGAACAGGTTTTCCGCCGCTGCCCCGTCGGCGAGGCCGACCCGCGCGGTCGCGTCCACCCGCACGCCGAGATAGGTGAAGGTGATGCCGGGGCGCAGCGGATAGCCGACGAAGGGCGGCGTCTCGATGCGCCGCGCCCAATGGGTCTTCGCGACCGCGAGTCCCTCGGTGCGGCAGGAATCGAGCACGGTGGGATCGAAGTCGCCCTCGCGCACCGCCGCGTTGTAGTCGGCGACGGTTGCCGCGAGCGCCAGCGGGTCCAGGCCCAGCGCGCGCGCGAGATCGGGAATCGTCGCCGCGGTGACCGCGGGATAGACCGAGGGCATGAAGTCGCGCGCGGCCGGCGCGTCGCAGATCGAGTAGGCGACCTGACCAGGCTGCTGCGCGATCAGCCGGCCCCAGATGGCGTAGCGCTTCGGCCAGAGATCCTCGCCCTCGTCGTAGAAACGCTGGCCGTCGCGGTTCACGACGATGCTGAACGGTACGGAATCGAGACGGGTGGCGATGCCGCCGTCGAAGCGCGGCGCCCGCCCATCGAGCGCGATGGCATGGAACTGGGTGGGATCGCCGACCGGCGCGCAGCCGCCGTCGAGCAGCAGGCGCAGCACCTCGCCCCGGGCGTAGGGCGTGCCGCGGATGACGAAATTCTCCGCTGCGTCGCCCCAGTATTCGCGCATCCAGGCGATGTTGGCCTGGAACCCGCCGGCAGCGGCGACCACCGCGCGCGGCGCCACCCTGAGCTCGCCCGCGGACGGCGCCAGCACCACCTCGGCGATCGCCCCGCGCCGCATCGCGATCGCGCGCGCGGGGGCCTCATAGCGCACCGCGACGCCGAGGCGCGCGGCTTCGCGATAGAGCGCGTTGAGCAGGGCCTTGCCGCCGCCGAGGAAGAAGGCGTTGGTGCGCGAGAGCGACAGCGTGCCGGCGAGCGAGGGCTGGAAATGCACGCCGCAGCCGGCCAGGAACGACACCAGCTCCGCCGAGGCGCGGATGGTCATTTGGGCCAGCGCCTGGTCGGTCTGGCCATGCGTCACGCGCTGCAGGTCCTCCCAGTACTCGTCCTCGAGATAGGCGCCGGTGAGCGTGCCCACCGGCTCGCGATGCATGGCCCGCAGGTTGCGGGTATGGCGCGTGTTACCGCCGCGCATCGGCCGCGGCGCCGCCTCCGCCACCAGCACCGAGGCGCCGAGCCGCCTGGCGGTGATCGCCGCCGCCAGCGCGGCATGGCCGCCGCCGATCACCAGGACGTCGGGGGTTTGCGCGAGTGAATCCATGCCGCAATGTCGCAGAGCCGGCCCGCTTGCGGAAGCGAGCCGCGGCGGCGAACATCGCGCGGCGAAACAACTCGGGGCCGGCGGCGATGGCGGTTCGTGTCTACAGGGCACGGCGCGTGGTGACGATGGACGCCACGGCGCCGACGGCCACACATGTGGCGGTGCGCGAGGGCCGCATCCTCGGCGCCGGCGGCGCGGAACTGCTCGGCTTCTATCCCGGCGCGGTGGAGGATGCGCGCTTCGCCGGCCAGGTGATCGTGCCCGGCTTCGTCGAGGGCCACGCCCATGCCTCGGAGGGCATGGTCTGGCGCCGCCCCTATCTCGGCTTCTTCGACCGCACCATGCCCGACGGCACGACCGCCCCCGGCGTGCGGACGCGGGCCGAGGCCCTGCAGCGCCTGCGCGCGCTCGAAGCGGAACTGCCGCCGGGCGAGCCGCTCCTGGTCTGGGGCTTCGACCCGATCTACGACGACGGGCCGCGGCTGCACCGGCGCGACCTCGACACCATCTCCGCGATCCGCCCGGTCGTCGTCTCCCACGCCTCCGGCCATATCATCAACGTCAACTCCCTGGTGCTGGAACGCGCCGGGTTCAGCGCCGATTCCAACCTCGACGGCCTGTTGCGCGATGCCGACGGCCTGACCGGCGAACTGATGGGCCCACCGGCAATGCAG
>JAJXSZ010000133.1 GCA_021784255.1 Pseudomonadota bacterium
CCCACCCGTGTCTGACCTTCGACCGGTGGCAGGTCGTGATGGTCGTCGACGACGACTACAACGTCACGGGAGCGATACGGACGTTCTTCTGAGGCGCGCCTCCGCCCGGATCCCGCCGGATCGCCCGGCCGGATCGCCCCGCCGGATCTTGCTCTAGGTCACCGACTCATAAATCGCATCCAGATACGTGAGGCGGCGAGTTTGATGAGGGCGAGGTAGTTGGCGTCGTGCTTTTCGAATCGCGTGGCGACAGCGCGGAAGTGCTTAAGCTTGCTGAAGAAGCGCTCGACGAGATTGCGCCAGCGGTAGAGCCAGGCACTGAAGGCCGGCACGTTCACCCGATTGGGCATTGGCTTGATGTTGGCCCAGGCGCCACGCTCGGCCATCGCGGCCCGTAAAGCATCGCTGTCATAGCCGCGGTCGGCGAGCAGGACGTGGCCGGCTTTCACACTGTCCAGCAAATCGGCGGCACTACGGCCATCATGCGCCTGGCCTTCGCTCAGCTTAAGCGCGATGGGGTTGCCGTTGGCGTCCACCACGGCATGGATTTTGGTGGTCAGCCCCCCGCGCGAGCGCCCCATGCATCGGGCTGCAGCGACGTCCCCAGCGGCGGCTGTCGCCGCACCCCCTTTTTGACGTTGGCCGCGTGCTGATGAACGCGGATCGAGGAGCTGTCGACCATCTGCAGATCGCCGTCATAGGCGCGCGAGACGGCCGCGAACAGGCGGTCCCAGACGCCGATCTTCCGCCAGCGGACGAAGCGGTTGTAGCAGGTGGTGGCGGGACCGTAGCGCTCGGGGATGTCGGCCCAGGGCGAGCCGGTGCGCAGCCGCCAGAAAATGCCGTTCAGCACCCGGCGGTCATCCGCCCGCGGCACCCCGCGCGGCTTGTTCGGCAGCAGTGGCAAGATCATCGACCACTCAAAGTCGCTGATCTCGTAACGCCGTGGCTTCATGGCAGCACCTCCGGCTACCTTGAATCAGCACACGCCGCGTCGCCGCTAGCCGTTTATGAGTTCGTGACCTAGCCGACCAGCCGGTCCTCCAGGAGTTCCATGATCGCGTGCCCGAGCGCGATATGGCATTCCTGGATCCGCGCCGTCTCGGTGTCCGGAACGATCAGCGCATGGTCGCACAGCGCCCGCGCCGGCTCGCCGGTGCCGCCCAGCAGGCCGACGGTCACGATCCCCATCTCGCGCGCGACGCGCAGCGCCGCCAGGATGTTCGGCGAGCGCCCCGAGGTCGTGATACCGAAGAACACATCGCCCCGGCGCCCCAGCCCCGAGAGCGGGCGCGCGAAGACCTGTTCGAACCCGTAATCATTTCCCGCCGCCGTCAGCGTCGTCGGATCGAAGGTCAGCGCCAGCGCCGGCCAGGACGGCCGCTCCACCTTGCCGCGCAGGCGGATCAGCATCTCGGTCGCGAGATGCATGCTGTCTCCCGCTGAGCCGCCATTGCCCGCGAACAGCAGCTTGCCGCCGGCGCGGATCGCGCGCTCGCAGGCCGCCACCGCCGCCAGCAGCGCCGGCGCCATCTCCGCGGCGAGGCGCAGGCGCAGCTCCGCGCCGCGCGCCATCATCGCCGCAAAACGTTCCGTCTCCGTCATGTCCACCGCCGCTCCCGCATCACCGGCACGCGCCAGCCCTCGGGCGCCTGCATCCAGCGCTGCAACTGCACCAGCACCGAGCGCGTCGCGTGCGCGAGGTCGAGCGCCAGCGCCTCCTCGATCGCGAACCAGCCGAGGTCCTCGAGCTCGCCCGAGCCCGCCAGCGTCCCGCTCGCCGCCACCGCCGCGACCACCAGGAAGCGCGCGTCGAAGCGCTTGGGCTGGCTCGCCGGCGTGATCGCCCGGCAGAGATAGGTCAGCCCCGAGAGGTCGGGCGGCACGCCGAGGCTCAGGCCGGTCTCCTCCTCGAGCTCGCGCGCCGCGGCGACCCCGATCGCATGCGCGAGCGCCGCGTCCGTCTCCGCGCCCAACGCCGCCAGCGCCGCGCCGGGCAGCGGGCGTGCCACCGGCGCCGCGTGATCGGCTGCGTCCACCGCCCCGCCCGGGAACACCAGGCGGTTGGGCATGAATTGATGCCCGGCCCCGCGCATGCCCATCAGCACCTGCGCCCGCTGGACCTGCGGCGGCGCGCGCAGCAGCAGCAGCGAGGCGGCGGGCCGGGGCTCGACGGGTGGCGGCGTGTCGTTCATGCGCCAACCTTGCCGCGGCCGCGCCGCCGCGCAAGCCTTGGGCGCCACCAGACCCGGATTCGCCCATGCACAGCAGGACCGCCCCTCACGCGCAGCACCGCGAGCAACTGCGCCTCATCCTCGCCGCCTGGGGCCTCGCCCCGCAGGACGCCGCCGAGACCGCGCAGATCCTGGCCTGGGCCGATCTGCACGGCATCGACAGCCACGGCATCTCGATGATCCCGAGCTACGATGCCTGGCGCCGCAAGGGCCTGGTCGTCCCCGCCGCCCGGCCGCGCATCGTCCGCGAGACGGCGGTCTCGGCCCTCGTCGATGCCGGCGGCGCGCTCGGCCACGTCCCCGGCGCGCTGGCCATGCGCAAGGCGGTGGCGCTGGCGCGGGCCGGCGGCATCGGCGTCGCCGTGGTGCGCGACACCGCGCATTTCGGCGCCTGTGGCTACTACACGCTGCTCGCCGTCGAGGCCGGTATGATCGGCATGGTCGCCACCACCGCCGCGGGCGTGCGCGTCCCGCCCACCGGCGGCGCCGCGGCCCGGCTCGGCACCGACCCCTGGAGTTTCGGTGCTCCCGGCGAGCCCGGCCGTCCCTTCCTGCTCGACATGGCGACGACGACCGCCGCCTTCGGCCGCGTCCGCAACAAGGTGAACGAGAACCTGCCCGTGCCCCCCGGCTGGGTGCTCGACGCGCAGGGCCGCCCCTCCACCGACCCGCACGACGTCGCTGCGCGCGGCGGCTTCCTCACCTCCCTGGGCGGCTCGCGCGAGGGCGCGTCCTACAAGGGCTACGGGCTGGCGATGATGGTGGACATCCTCGCCGGCGGCCTGGCGGGCATGAGCTACCCGTCCGATGCCGGCCACGCCCAGGGTCCGCATCTCGGGCTCGGCCATTTCTTCCTTGCCCTCGACCCTGGCCTGTTCGTCGAGGCCGGCGCGTTCGCCGCCGGCGTCGCCCGCTTCGCCGATGCCATGCGCGCGACGCCGCCGGTCGATCCGGCGCAGCCCGTCATGGTCCCCGGCGACCCCGAGCGCGCGATCGCCGCAAGGCGTGCGGCGGAGGGCATCCCCGTCGGCACCGGCCTGCTCGCCCAGGTCCGCGCCGTCGCCGAAGCCTCGGGCGCGGCCTGGGTTCTCGGCTGAACGCGATCGTCCGGCGCGCCCTCCCGCCGCGCGACCGGAGCGGCAATAAGTCGCTCTGGACACAGGGTGTTCCGGAGCAGGAAACCTGACCTGCTGACGCTGTCCGGTCAGAGAGTGCTCTAGACCGGATCCCAGGCGAATGCGTCCTGGCTGCGGTCGAGCGGATAGAGCGACGGCTTCAGCGCCGGCGCCGCGTGCTCGGCGATGAGGTCGGCGGTCCAGCCCTCGCCGCGATGCACCGAGCGGACCGGGCGCGACTGCGACATCAGGAAGATCTCGTTGTGCCGGCAGGCGAAGATGTTGCCGGAGAAATCCTTCGCCGCCTCCGAGCAGAGGAACACCGCCATCGGCGCGTTCTTGTCCGGCGTCATCGCCTGCAGCCGCGCCAGCCGCGCCGCCTGCTCCGCCGTCGCCGCCGGGATGGAGCTGGTCATCCGGCTCCACGCGAACGGGGCGATGCAGTTGCTGCGCACGTTGTAGCGCGCCATGTCGAGCGCGATCGACTTCGAGAGCGCCGCGATCCCCAGCTTCGCCGCCGAATAATTCGCCTGCCCGAGATTGCCGACGAGGCCCGAGGTGCTGGTCATGTGCACGAAGGCGCCGGACTGCTGCGCGCGGAACGTCTCCGCCGCCGCGCGGCTCACGTAGAAGCTGCCGTTCAGATGCACGTCGATGACGCTCGACCAGTCCTCCGGCGTCATCTTGTGGAAGATGACGTCGCGCAGGATGCCGGCGTTGTTCACCACCGCGTCGAGGCGCCCGAACGTATCCATCGCCGTCTGCACGATCTTCTGCGCCGAGGCCCAGGAGGCGACCGAATCGGTGTTGATCGCGGCGCCGCCGCCCCGCTGCTCGATCAGCGCCCGCGTCTGCTCCGCCGGTGTCGCCGACGCCCCCTCGCCGGCGAGCGAGGCACCGACATCGTTGATCACCACCCGCGCCCCGGCCTCGGCCATGGCGAGCGCGATCGCACGCCCGATGCCGCCCCCCGCGCCCGTCACCACCACGACCTTGTCCTGCATCAGCCCCGGCATCGGTTTGCTCCCCGTTCGTCCCCGGACACTAAGAAAGCCGCCCCGCTTTGCAACCGGGCGGCCTGCGCCGGACCGGCTCAGACCGATCGCGGGTTGCCCGCGCGCAGCCCCAGGATCGGGCCGCCGAAGATCCGCGGATCGCGCTTCTTCCACGCCCCGGCCTCGACCGCGCCGACGAAGTCCAGCACCGCGGCGTTGAACGCGTCCGGCTCCTCGAGGTTCATCGTGTGGCCGGTGCGCGGCAGCATCGCCAGCGCCGCGGTCGGGATCGTCCGCTTGAGGAACAGGGCCGGCTCCAGCGTCGGCTCGTCCTCGTCGCCGGCCAGGATCAGCACCGGCGCCTCGATCGCCGCCAGCCGCTCGCGCAGCTCCCACAGCCCCGGCCGCAGCCGCTGCACCCCGAGCATCGTCAGCGCCGAGCCGAGCGTCGAATGCTCGGCGAGCTGGCGAACGAACTCGGCATGCCCGCGCCTGTCCTTGGCCAGGAACGCGAGCCGCGTCGGCCCGCTGCCGTAGTCCGGCGCGACCGCCGCCATCCCCTCCGCCTGGATGCGCGCCGCCATCGCCTCGCTCTCGGCGCGGAACCGCGCGCGCTGGTCCGGGGCGGCGCCATAGCCGACGCCGGCGGCGACCAGCGCGCGCGCCATCCCGGCGTGGCGCATGCCGAAATGCAGCGTCGCGAAGGCCCCCATCGACAGCCCGACCACATGCGCGTGCGCGATCCCGAGCGCCGCCAGCACCGAGGCGATGTCGTCGGTCGCGTGGTCCTGGCTGTAGCTCGCCGGGTCCTCCGGCACGTCGGAGGGCAGGTAGCCGCGCGCCGCAAAGGCGATGCAGCGGTAGCGGCGGGAAAAGAACCGCATCTGCGGCTCCCAGGAGCGGATGTCGCCGGCGAACTCGTGCACGAAAATCATCGGGAAGCCGCTGCCCGCCTCCTCGTAGGCGAGCCGCACACCATCCATGGTCGTGATGCTGGGCATCGCGATCCCTCCCTGTGGCAGGCCAGCATAGGGTGGCTGGCCAGCATAGGCGCGGAAATTGATGCGGCAACCCGTGCCGCGGCGGGGCGATGCCCTTGACGTGGCGCGGGTGCTGCGCCAAGTGCGACAAAGAGGACCAATCGGGTCCGTTATGGGATTGTCCCTGATCGGTGGAACCATGCTGCGCCTGTCCAAGCTGACCGATTATGCCGTGGTGGTGCTGATGCGCCTGGGCGAGGCCGAGCCGGATTGCGTCCAGACCGCGCCGGGGATCGCGCGGGCGACCGGCGTGCCCGAGCCGACGGTCGCCAAGGTGCTGAAGGCGCTGGCCCAGTCCGGCCTGGTCGCCGCCACCCGCGGTGCCCGCGGCGGCTACCGGCTGACCCGGCCCTTCGCCACCGTCGCCATCGCCGACGTCATCGCCGCCATCGACGGCCCGATCGCGCTCACCGCCTGCGTCGACGGCGGGTCCGGCAGTTGCGAGGTCGCCTGCCAGTGCGCGGTGCGCGGCCGCTGGGACCTGGTCAACGACGCCATCCGCGAGGCGCTCGGCGCGATCACCCTGGCCGACATGCACCGCGCCTCGCTGCCGCTGGCGCTGCGCCTGCCGCCGGCCCCGGCGCTCGCCAGCCAGCCGGAGCCCCGGCATGCCTGACGCCGACACCCTGCAGACCGTCGGCGCCCTCGCCGAGGGCGGCTACAAGTGGGGGTTCTCGACCGACATCGAGACCGAACTCGCCCCCGCCGGCCTCGACGCGGACACCATCCGCCTGATCTCCGCGCGCAAGGGCGAGCCGGCCTGGCTGCTCGACTGGCGCCTTGCCGCCTTCGCCACCTGGTCGGCGATGCGCGAGCCCGACTGGGCCAAGGTCCACCATCCGCCGATCGACTACCAGGCGCTGCACTACTACGCCGCGCCGAAGAAGAAGCCGGGCCCGAAGAGCCTCGACGAGGTCGATCCCCGGCTGCTCGAGACCTACGAGAAACTCGGCATTCCGCTGCGCGAGCGCGCGATCCTTGCCGGTGTCGAGCCCGGCCCCGGCGAGGCGGCGGCAGCCGCCCCGGTCGCGGTGGACGCGGTCTTCGACAGCGTCTCGGTCGCCACCACCTTCCGCGCGACGCTGGCCAAGGCCGGCGTCGTCTTCTGCCCGATCAGCGAGGCGGTGCACACCCACGCCGAGCTGGTGCGCGCCTATCTCGGCTCCGTCGTGCCGGTCACCGACAACTACTTCGCGGCGCTGAACTCCGCGGTCTTCACCGACGGCAGCTTCGTCTACATCCCCAAGGGCGTCGCCTGCCCGATGGAGCTGTCCACCTATTTCCGCATCAACGCGCGCAACACCGGCCAGTTCGAGCGCACGCTGATCGTCGCCGAGGAGGGGGCGAGCGTCTCCTACCTCGAGGGCTGCACCGCGCCGATGCGCGACGAGAACCAGCTGCACGCCGCCGTCGTCGAGCTGGTGGCGATGACCGACGCGCGCATCAAATACTCGACGGTGCAGAACTGGTATCCCGGCGACGCCGAGGGCCGTGGCGGCATCTACAATTTCGTCACCAAGCGCGGCGCCTGCCGCGGCGCGCGCAGCCGCATCTCATGGACCCAGGTCGAGACCGGCTCGGCGATCACCTGGAAATACCCGTCCTGCGTGCTGGAGGGCGACGAGAGCGTGGGCGAGTTCTATTCCGTTGCCGTGACGAACAACCGCCAGCAGGCGGACACCGGCACCAAGATGATCCATATCGGCCGCAACACCACCAGCACCATCGTTGCCAAGGGCATCTCCGCCGGCCGCTCGGACAACACCTATCGCGGCCTGGTGCGCGTGCTGGCGCGTGCCGCCGGCGCGCGCAACCACACGCAGTGCGATTCGCTGCTGATCGGCCAGGAGTGCGGCGCCCACACCGTGCCCTACATCGTCTGCGCCAACCCGAGCGCGAAGGTCGAGCACGAGGCGACCACCTCGCGCATCGCCGAGGACCAGCTTTTCTACTGCCGCCAGCGCGGGCTCTCGCAGGAGGACGCGGTCGGCCTCATCGTCAACGGCTTCTGCCGCGAAGTGCTGAAGGAACTACCCATGGAATTCGCCGTCGAGGCGCAGAAGCTGCTCGCCATCTCGCTCGAGGGTTCGGTCGGATGAGCGCGCTGCTCGAGATCAGCGACCTCGCCGCCGGCATCGACGGCAAGGAGATCCTGCGCGGCATCTCGCTCGCGGTGCCGACGGGCGAGGTCCACGCCATCATGGGGCCGAACGGCTCCGGCAAATCGACGCTTTCCTATGTCCTCGCCGGCCGCGAGGGCTACACCGTGACGGGCGGCTCGGCGCGGCTCGACGGTGCCGACCTGCTGGCGATGGAGCCCGAGCAGCGCGCCGCCGCGGGGCTGTTCCTCGCCTTCCAGTATCCGGTCGAGCTGCCCGGCGTGGGCAACGCCAATTTCCTGCGCACCGCGATCAACGCCCAGCGCCGCGTCCGCGGCGAGGCCGAGCTCGATGCCGCCGCCTTCCTGCGCCTCGCCCGCCAGGAACTGAAGCGGCTCGCGATCCCCGAGGATATGCTCCGGCGCAACGTCAATGTCGGCTTCTCCGGCGGCGAGAAGAAGCGCAACGAGGTGCTGCAGATGGCGCTGCTGCGCCCGCGGCTCGCCATTCTCGACGAGACCGACAGCGGGCTCGACATCGACGCGCTGCGCATCGTCGCCCAGGGGGTGAACGCACTGCGCGGCCCGGATTTCTCCGCCCTCGTCATCACCCACTACCAGCGCCTGCTCGACCACATCGTGCCGGACCGCGTGCACGTCCTTGCGCATGGC
>JAJXSZ010000134.1 GCA_021784255.1 Pseudomonadota bacterium
GCCGCCAATGCCGCGACGAAGCCGAGCTCGGCCTGCCGCGCCGGGCCAAAATCGTAACGTAATACAAACGATACATGCAGGTTGCCCGGCGGGCTGATCCAGCTGCGGCCGAGCCGGCCGCGCCCGGCCGTCTGCCGCAGGGCGCAGACCGTGGTACCGTGCGCGGCGCCGTCGGCCGCGAGCGCCTTGGCGGTGTCGTTGGTGGAGGCCAGCACGTCGTGCAGGGTGACGGCGAAGCGGGGGGGCATTCGGGGCAGCTCCGGCGTGGTGTCCGCCGCGGGATCATGCGAGGTCGGCGGGGTTCGGCGCATGGTCGCGCTGGCGGCTGGTGCTTTCCCGGCTTGCGGTAGCATCGGTGCGCAAGCCCTGACAAGGTTCACCAAAAAGCGGCATGGCCGCGCGCGCGTGCGGCGAGGGGCGGGACCAGCAAGTGCTTTTTTCGTCGTGGTCGATCAAGAATATTCCGTCGTCGCGAAGCGTCGCCGGATTCCCCGGGCCGGTCGCGACGCGCGAGCCCTACGCGGCCTGGCCGAACGTGAACAGCGCCGCGCCGGCCGCCAGCGCGCCGGCAGCATCCTCGATCGCCGCCCGTGTCGCCGGGTCGGCGACCGCCCGTGCCTCGGCCTGCAACGCAAGCGACACGCCGGAGGGGTCGGCGGCGAAGTCGCGCAGCCGCGCCAGCGCCGCCCGTGCCGAAGCCCGCCCCGTTTCCTCACGCCCCGGATCGACGGAGGCTGCCTGCAGGTCGCCGATCGCGTGGCCGAAGCTCAACGCCGCCAGGATGCCGTCCGGGGCCTGCGTCTGCAGTGTCCCGGCCCGGCTCAGATTCAATGTCAGGCGCAGGATTTGCCGTGCCGTACGCGGGTGCCAGCGGGTCGGCGCGGTCGGCTCCGCTGTCGCGATCAGCCGGGCAAGGTCGCGCCGGATCGCCGCCGCCGACGCCACGGCGCGGCGATAGGGCGGGTGCGGCGCCACCATGAAGCCAAGGCAGACCGCAACCGCGGCGAGCGCCAACGCCGCCCCGCCGTTCAGGATCGCCGCGGCACCGGCCGCGCCCATCCCCACCTGCCCGGCGAGCAGGAAGCCCATGTTGAAGTCGATCGCCGGGATCGCAACCCGACGGCTGGCCCGGGCCAGCCCGCCGGCCACCAGCACCGGCGCCAGCGAGACCATCAGCGGCCAGAACCCGTGGATCCAGGGCTGCACGAGGAACCGGTAGGGCAGTGCCGCGGCGATCCCGGCCAGCATCCCGCCCAGGAGCTTCGGCGCCGCCACCTGCGGCATCGGCTGGAAGCTGAGCACCATTGCAAAGATGCACAGGCCGAGCGCCATCAGCTCGCCCGCCGACCAGCCGGAGAGATACCCCGCGATCGCGCCGAGGAACGTGGCGCCGCCAGCCAGCAACCCGGTGCGGCCGGCCTGGCGCCAGTCGCTGTGCGGGGCCAGATAGACCGCCTTGGGACCGAAAGAGCGCGCATCCGCCGCCACCGTCTGCGCCCCGAGGGCCGCGGCGGCGGCGAGCAGGCTGGCGAGCGCGTCGTGCAGCCGTGTCAGCGCCGGCGGCGCTTCCGGCGCGCGCCATGATGCCCGCAGCAAGCCGGTGCCGCCGGCCGCGGCCTCGCCCCCGCGCAGATGCCGCGCCAGCTCATCGAGGTCGGTTTGCACACCGTCCGGGAGCGCGCCGCCACGCTGGCGCAACCCGCGCAGGGCCCGCCCGGACGCCATCGCCGCCAACGCCGACACCACCAGCGCGGTGACGTCGTGCAGGCGCCGGTAGCCCTCGATCGAGCCGGCGGAGATCAGCGCCGTCGAGGATTCCACCTCGGCGATCTCCGCCAGCACCCGCCGTTCCAGCGCCGCCTGCGCCTCGAGCGTCGCCCCGCCCGCCATCGCAGCTGCGAAGCCGACAGCGTCGGCGGCGAGCTCCCGCGCCCGGCGATAGAACGCGGCGCGCGCGGATTTGGGGGTGAACAGGCCGGTGACGGCGGTCACGGCGACGACGCCGATCAGGGTGCATTCCACGCGCGCCAGCGCCAGCGCCTCGACCTGCGCCGGCTGTCCGAGTGCGGGCAAGACCACGATCGCCGCCGTCATGCCCGCCATCAGCGCACCATAGGCGTGCACGCCGCGCAGCGTCTGTGTCAGCCCGGCAGCCAGCGCGACCCAGGCACCGAGCAGCAGGAACAGGAGCCACGGATCGGCGCCGCTGCGCATCAGCGCGAAGCCGGCGAACGCGCCGACCAGCGTGCCCAGGATGCGGAAGACGCCACGCTCTACCAGCAGGCCGCGGGTGGACTGTGTCACCACCCAGATCGGCATGCCGGCCCAGTAGGGATTCTGGATATGCAGCGCCGTCGCCACCGCGAGTGCGAGCCAGGCCGCCAGCGCCAGCCGCAGCCCGTGCCCGACCAGGGCGCGATCGAGGCCGAAAAACTCACCAAGCGCGTCGGTCATTCAAGCTCCCGTATCGGGCATTCAAGCTCCCGTATCGGGCGCCGCGCCCGGCCGGGCAGCAGATAGACGCCGGGCGCTACCGCGACAACCGCGCCCTGCAGGCGGGCGGGGCGTCCGGCTGGCCGGGCCGGGCCGGGCCTGAAGGATCCTTGCCGCCACGGCGTCCGCAAGGTCACGGGTTCATGAAGCCGAAGCCAGACCAGAAGCCTGGCTTGCGGACGATCGGTGTTCGGGATCGCCGGTCGCGGCCGTCTCGCGTGCCTACGACGGCGATCTGCAGATGGTCGACAGCTCCTCGATCCGCGTTCGCCAGCACGCGGCCAACGTCAAGCCCATGCCGAACCGGGTGGAGGTGCCGGCCTTCAGGCCTGGCTCTGCCGCTGGCGCAATCTCATCGAACGCTGCTTCAGCAAGCTTAAGCACTTCCGTGCCGTCGCCACCCGCTTCGCAAAACACGACGCCAACTATGTCGCTTGACGCCGGGACAATATGCCGTATATACGCCCATTCATACGCATATACGAAAATGCCGCACAAAGGGGTGGCACGTGGGGAAACGGCCGTGATTGCTCAGATGATCGTCAACGGGCTGCTCGGCGGGCTGATCTACGTGATCATGGCCCTCGGTTTCACGCTGATCTTCGGGATCATGCGCATCGTGAACTTCGCGCACGGCGAGTTCTACATGCTGGGTGCGGTCGGAGTGCTGGTCCTCTTCGGCAACTTCGGGATGAATTATTTCGTCGCGGTCGTTGTGGCAGGTCTGCTCACCGGCGCACTCGGCGTGATCGCGGAGCGTGTCCTGTTCCGCTCCGTGGTCGGCGAGGAAATGCCGGGGATGATCATGTCGCTCGGGCTTTCCATTATTCTGCAATCCGTTGTCCTGCTCGCCCTCGGTCCGGAGGAGCAGACGGTCGCCCGGCCGTTCTCCGGCATCTGGCGGATCGCCGGCGCGGTGGTTCCGTGGGATCGCACTGTGGTTTCCATCAGTGCCATCATCATTCTTGTCGCCTTCTATATCTTTCTCAAGTTCTCGCGCCTTGGCCTGGCGATGCAGGCGGTCGCGCAGGATCCTACCACCGCCTCGCTGATGGGCGTGGAGTCGGGGACCATCTACGCGTCGGCATACGGCATCGCTTGCCTGCTCGCCGGCCTCGGGGGGGCATTGATGGCGCCGATCTACACGATCGGCCCGTACATGGGCCAAAGTCCTATGCTGAAGGCGTTTGTCGTCGTCGTCATCGGCGGCCTCGGTAGCATCCCCGGCGCTATGCTCGGTGGCTTGCTGCTCGGTCTTACGGAGTCCGTGCTCGCCACCCTGATGGATTCAACGACGGCCCTCATCGCCTCCTTTGGCGTCGTCCTCCTTGTGGTGCTGATGCGCCCCAACGGATTACTTGGGCGCACCGTGCGATGAAGGTGCGTGCGGTCTACGCCCTCATTCTTCTGCTGGCGGCCCTGCCCTGGTTCATCGGTAGCCGCTACATTTTCCACATCGCCACGATGATCACGATCATGATCCCGCTGGTGCTGGGCATGCACCTCATGGTGCGCATCGGTCAGCTTTCGCTGGCGCATCCCGCCTTCTGGGGGCTGGGCGCCTATGCGAGCGCGCTGCTGACCATGCGCCTTGGCATGCCGCCTCTGCTCTCCCTGCTGGTCGGCGCCGCCGTCCCCTCGCTCGTGGCCCTGGCCGTCGGCCCCATCTTCCTGCGCATCAAGGGCGTCTTCTTCGTCCTTCTCACCTTTGCCTTCGGCGAAATTGTCGACCTTATCTTCCAGGAATGGACGGGACTGTTCGGTGGCAACTCAGGCCTCTACGGGATTCCCAAATTCTCCATTCTTGGCCTCCGCCTTACGCAGATCCCGCACTACTATGTGCTCGGCCTGATCGCCGCCATACTTGTCTATCTCCTGATGCGCGCAATCGAACGTTCCGACGTCGGCGCAATACTGGAGTCGCTCAACGAGGACGAGATGCTGAGCCGCTCGATGGGTGCCAACGCGCTGGCCTGGCGGGTCGCGGCCTTCGTGGTCAGCGCCTTCGCGGCCGGCATATCCGGCGGCATCTACGCCTTCTACATCGGCTTCCTCTCGCCCGACCCGTTCGGGTTCCAGACGATTGTTGACCTCATCGTCATGGTTACGGTCGGTGGCGCTGGCTCAGTGCTCGGCCCCGTGCTGGGCGCCATCGTGACCGTGCCGCTGCCGGAGCTCCTGCGCGACGCGCGCGAATACCAGCTCATGATCTACGGTGTCTGCCTTATCGGCTTCATGAAGTTCGCGAAGCAGGGGCTGATCTCCTTCATTGTCGACAAACGGAGGGGAGCGTGACCGCGCCGCTGCTCGTGGTCGACAGCCTGACCCGACGCTTCGGCGGCCTGGTCGCAGCCAGCGACGTGTCGTTCACCGTCGCGCCAGGCGAGATTTTTGGAATCATCGGCCCCAACGGCGCTGGCAAGACGACGCTGTTCAACGTGATCGCCGGTCATTACCGGCCCACCGCCGGCCGCGTTTCGTTCGAAGGCAAGGACATCTCCGGCCACGCCGCGGACGAGGTCGGTCGTCGCGGCATCGCGCGTACGTTCCAGGCGGTACATATTTTCAAGAACGAAACGGTTCGCGCCAATCTCCATCGTGCGGCCGTTCTGGCGCGCCGCCACAATCCGCTTACCTGGCTTTCCCGCCGTCCCCACGCCACACCGGATCTCGAGGGAACCGCGGCGTTCCTGGGCCTGGATATGCTGCTCGACAATGTCGCGGGCTCGCTCGCCTATGGCTTGCAGAAGACGGTGGGCGTCGGGCTCGCCATGATGGTCGGCCCGAAGCTCATGCTGATGGACGAGCCCGCGGCCGGCCTCAACCCTTCCGAGAAGATCGCCGCCGCCGCCCTGATCCGCCGCCTGCGCGACGAGCGCGGCATCTCCGTTCTCCTGGTCGAGCATGACATGCCGCTGGTGATGGGGATCTGTGACCGCATCCTGGTGCTCAATCAGGGGATGCCGATTGCCCTCGGCACGCCGGCGGACGTCAAGTCCGACAAGTCCGTCATCGACGCCTATCTCGGGGAGGACTACGAGTTTGCTTGAGGCGCGGAACATCGTGGTCGAATATGGCGGCGTCCGCGCCTTGCACGACGTCTCCGTGCATGTGCCGGCGCAGGGAGTGCTCGCCATCATCGGCGCCAACGGGGCCGGCAAATCGACACTGTTGAAGACCATGGCGGGGCTGGTGCACCAAAAGTCCGGCGCCGTGCTGCTCGATGGGCAGGACATCTCGGCCTTGCGCCCTCACGCCCGGCTTGATCATGGGATCGTCCTGTGCCCGGAAGGACGGCGCCTGTTCCCCGACCTCACCGTGCTCGAAAACATCCGCATGGGTGCTTATCGTCTGCGCGACCGCGCGGAGTTCCGTCGTCGGCTCGCGCGCCTGCACGATAGCTTCCCCCGCATTGCGGAGCGCGCCAACCAGGTTGCCTCCTCGCTGTCCGGCGGCGAGCAGCAGATGGTGGCTATCGCCCGCGCGCTCATCAGCCAGCCCCGCGTGTTGATGCTCGACGAGCCAACCCTCGGCCTCGCACCGAAGATGATCCACGAAGTCGCGCGCCTGGTCCGGCTGTTCCGCGACGAGGGGATTACGATCGTCATCGTCGAGCAGAACGCAAAACTGGCGCTTCGCATATCCGACCAGGCCGTGGTGCTGGAAACCGGCCACGTCGCGCTTGCCGGGCCCAGCGCCGAGCTCATCAACAGCGAAGCCGTGCAGAGCTCCTATCTCGGCGGCCGAGCGGTGCATTGAGAGGAACCCCGTTGCAGGAGGGGCATCACGTTCAGCAGGTAAGGGGTGCCGCGATGCGTCTTGCCCGGGTGAATGGCGCATGATGCTCCGCTCCCTCCAGCATCACACCCCGCCATTACGCCTCTTTGCGGGCGACGATTGCCTCGGCCATCTTCCGCGCGAGGTGGACCGTTTGGGCGCGCGGCGCGCGGTGATCGTGTGTGGCGCCTCGCTCGCCCGCTCGGGCCTGCTCGATACCGTTGAAGCCGCGCTCGGCGAACGCGCGGCGGGGCGCTTTACCCTCGTGCGTCCACACAGCCCGCTTCCCGATGTCGTGGCGGCTGCCGACACTTTGCGAGCGTGCCGCGCCGATGCCGTCGTCGCGGTTGGCGGTGGCTCGGCGATCGTGACCGCTCGCGCCGCCTCCATACTTCTTGCCGAGGGCAAACCGGCAGCGGAGCTCGCCACGAGCATGAAGCCCGGTGGAGCGCTGCACTCGCCCCGCTTGCTCGCGGACAAGCTGCCCCAGATCGTCCTGCCGACCACGCCGACCACGGCGATGGTCAAGGCCGGCAGCGCCGTCCGCGATCCCGCGCACGGTGCGCGCCTCGCTCTGTTCGATCCCAAGACGCGGGCCCAGGCGCTCTTCATCCATCCCAGCCTGCTGGCTTCTGCGCCCGTAGGCCTCATCATCAGTGCCGGCCTCGATACGCTGAGCCTCGCGGTGGAGGGACTGTTGGCCCGAGGTGGCGACCCCCTGGCCGACGCCAGCCTTATCCACGCCGTCCGCCTGCTCGCCCTGCATCTCGGCGGCAATCTCGCCAATGATGACGCGCGCGCGCAGCTCGTCTTCGCCGCAATCCTCACCGGCCAGGGGACCGACTTCACCGGTGCCGGGATCGCTACCGTTCTCGGCCATGCGATCGGCGTCGGCCACGCGATCGACAACGGCCTCGCCAAGTCGGTGCTGCTGCCGCATGCTGTGCGGTTCAACGCCGCCGCCGCGCCCGCTGGCATCGCCAAGGTGGCGACCGGCCTCGGCCTGAGCATGGACACCCCTGCCACCGCCGTTGCCGACGTGCTGGCCGGGATGCCTGCGGCCCTCGGATTGGTCGGGCGTCTGCGCGACGCCGGCATACCGCGGGACGCGCTGCCTGCCATCGCCGCGCACGGCATCGGCGACTGGTTCCTGCGTGGCAACCCGCGCCCGGTCGATTCCGCGGCCGACCTGCAGGCGGTGCTGGAGGCTGCCTGGTGAACGCGATGCGACGCCGGTGTGGAAACGATTCGGATTTGCGCTAAAACGGAGCCCGGACGTGAACGGCGCAGACGATTCTTCAATGGCACGAGCGACTCGAAAATCCCCGACGAAATTGGTCCCGGAGCCGCCGATGCGCGGCAAGGCGGAGCCACAGCACCACCGCACCGTCGACCGGGTCACCGAGATTCTGGAGCAGGTCGTCTACAACCCAGGCCTCACCTTCGCCCAACTCGCCCGCGCGCTGGATGCGCCCAAGAGCTCGGTCTACGGTTTCATCCGCGGTCTACTCGCCAAGGGCTGGCTTTATGAGGAGGATCGCGGCTTCTATCTCGGCCCCGCCGTCCATGGTTTGACGTTGGCCAGCGGTCATATCCGCGCCGGAATGGTCAGCCAGGCCGATCTTTCGGCCCTGCACGAGGCAACCGAAACGGCCGTATTTCTCGGCGTTCCCGCGGGCGAGTACCTCATCTATATCGCCGAGGCCGGCGCCGACGCCATCTCCGGTATCGAGGCGCAGCGGAATATCCGCCGGACCCTGCTCGGCACCGCGGGCGGCAAGGCGCTCCTTGCCGCGCGTCCGGACCGTGAACTTGAGGCGTTCCTGCGCCGCCACTCC
>JAJXSZ010000135.1 GCA_021784255.1 Pseudomonadota bacterium
GTCCGTGCCGGGATGGCACGCGGGCATAGCCGCACGGGGGCCGTCCCCGGGCGGCAGGGTGGCGCGGCTTATAGGGGGATTTGCCGGCGATGCAAGCCGCCCCGCGGCGGCGCGGCCCGGCGGCGCGCCCCAGGCCCGGCGGCGCCTCAGGCCCGGCGGCGCCTCAGGAAGGACCGGAGCCGACGCTGACCCCGACCAGGATCGCCGCCAGCAGGAAGATGCCGGCGGCCAGGAACATGAGGCGGAACATCAGCAGCTCGCGCCGGCTGGGCGGGCTCGCGTCGTGCGGCGGGCGCGGCGGCGGCGGCACGAATGGCTGCGGGTCTGGCGGTGCCGGCGCGGCCATGGCGGCCTCAGGCGGCGGTGGCGAGCGGCCGGGACCAGGGGCCGAGCTCGGCCGCCTCCCCCGCCCGCGCCACCATGAAGCCGCCGACCGGCACCGCATGCCAGTCCTCGCGGTGGTCGTCGATCGGCTCGGAGACGATGGTCAGCCCCGCCTCGTCCTCGCGCCAGTAGAGCGTCGCCGGCCGGTCGTCGGAAGCCCAGCGGAACGCCCAGACGGTCTCCCCGTCGGTCAGCGCCGCGGTGAAGCGCAGCGCGTCGCGGATGCCCTCGCCAAGCATCATGGCGCGGATGCGCGCGAGCGTTCCCGCCAGCGCCTCGGGCGGGTCGGCTTCCAGCCCCTGCGCCATCGCCGCGAGCAGGATCGCCTCCGAATCCGTGGTGCCCTGGCGCGCGGTGTAGAGCTCGTCGGGGATCATCGCCTCGATGCGCCGGCGCAGCCGGCTCCAGCCGCCGATCTGGCCGTTGTGCATGAACATGAAACGGCCGATGACGAAGGGGTGGCAGTTGGACCGCGACGTCGCGGTCCCGGTGGAGGCGCGGACATGCGCGAAGAACAGGCCGGAGCGCACCTGCTGGCAGAGCGAGCGGAGATTTTCGTCCGACCAGGCGGGGCAGACCTCGCGGTAGAGGCCGGGCGTCGGGCGCTCGCCGTACCAGCCGATGCCGAACCCGTCGCCGTTGGTGCCGGTCTTAGCCTCCTGCGCGTGCAGCGACTGGTCGACGAGCGAGTGCGACGGCGCGGAGACCAGTTCCTCGAGCAGGATCGGGCTGCCGCGATAGGCGAGGAATCGGCACATAAGGCGTACTCCGGAGCGCGCGGGACGACCGCACGGGATGGCGGGGCGCCGCAGCAGGCCCGCGTTTGACACCAACTTGGGGCGAAACTAAGCGCGCCGCCAGTCGATGCGCCGCGAATCATCGGGCCAGCCAATCGGGGAGACCAGCCATGGCCGTCTATGCATTCCTGTTTCCGGGCCAGGGCAGCCAGGCGCCCGGCATGGCCCGCGACCTCGCTGCCGCATTCCCCGCCGCCCGCGAGGTGCTCGCGGAGGTGGACGAGGCGCTCGGCCAGCATCTCGCGCGGCTGATGGCCGAGGGGCCGGCCGAGGAGCTGACGCTGACCGAGAACGCGCAGCCGGCGCTGCTGGCCCACGCCATGGCCGTCGTGCGGGTGCTGGAGCGCGAGGGCGGCAAGTCGGTCGCGCGCACCGCCGCCCTGGTCGCCGGGCATTCGCTCGGCGAATACGCGGCGATCGCGGCAGCTGGCGGCTTCGCGCTGGCCGACGCGGCGCGGCTGCTACGGCTGCGCGGCCAGGCGATGCAGCGCGCGGTGGCGCCCGGCGTCGGCGCCATGGCCGCGCTGCTCGGCGCCGAGCTCGCCCAGGCGACGGAGATCTGCGCCGAGGCCACGCCGGCGCCGACGGGCGGGCGCGAAGTGATCGGCGTCGCCAACGACAACGGCGGCGGCCAGGTGGTGGTCTCGGGCCATGCCGGCGCGGTCGACCGCGCGATCGAGATCGCCAGGGCCCGGGGCATCCGGCGGGCGATGAAGCTGCCGGTCTCCGCCCCCTTTCACTGCGCGCTGATGGCGCCGGCGGCCGATGTCATGGCCGAGGCACTGGCGAGGACGCCGCCGCGCGCGCCGCTGGTGCCGGTCGTCGCCAACGTCACCGCAGCGAAGGCCACCCAGCCGGCCGACATCGTCCGCCTCCTGGTCGAGCAGGTGACGGCGACGGTGCGCTGGCGCGAGAGCATCCTGGCGATGGCGGCACTCGGGGTCGACACCTTCGTCGAGCTGGGCAGCGGCAAGGTGCTCACCGGGCTGATGAAGCGGCTGCTGCCGGAGGCGCGCGCCCTCGCCGCCGGCACCCCGGCCGAAGTCGAGGAACTCATCAAAATCCTTTAGGAACAGAAGTATGTTCAGGCTCGATGGAAAAGCGGCGCTGGTTACCGGCGCCTCCGGCGGGATCGGAGCGGCGATCGCGCGCACGCTTGCGGCGCAGGGTGCGGCGGTGGTGCTGTCCGGCACGCGCGTGGCCGCGCTGGAGGCGCTGGCGGCGGAGATCGGGGCCATCGCGGGCGCCACCCCTGCGCATATCTGCCCCGCCGATCTCGCCGACCCCGCGGCGGCGGACGCGCTGGTCGCGGCGGCGGAGGCGAAGGCCGGGCCGCTCGGCGTGCTGGTGAACAATGCCGGGCTGACGCGCGACATGCTGGCGTTGCGGATGAAGGACGAGGACTGGGCCCGGGTGCTCGAGGTCGATCTCGCCGCGCCGTTCCGCCTCGCGCGGGCGGCGCTGAGGGGCATGCTGCGCCGGCGCGCCGGGCGCATCGTCTCGATCGGCTCGATCGTGGGTGCGACCGGCAATCCCGGCCAGGCCAACTACGCCGCGGCCAAGGCCGGGCTGATCGGCATGACCAAGGCGCTGGCGCAGGAAGTCGCCTCGCGCGGCGTCACGGTGAACGCGGTCGCGCCCGGCTTCATCGCCACGCCGATGACGGATGCGCTCACCGCGGAGCAGAAGACGAAGCTCGCGCAGGCGATTCCGCTCGGCCGACTCGGCGCGCCGGAGGACGTTGCCGCGGCGGTGCTCTACCTGGCCAGCGACGAGGCCAGTTGGGTCACTGGGGCGACGCTGCACGTGAACGGCGGGATGGCGATGATCTGACGCCGGTTGGCGGCACCGGAGGCGTGTGCTAAGCGCCGCGCCGCCGCGAGGCTGCAACGGAATCGTCGTCGTCGGATAATGACGCGTCGTCCGGGCCATCGTCGGGCCCGAGACGCAACCAAGACTGACAGACGCGACCCAACAGACAGAACGGAACCAAAGAGATGAGCGAGATCGCCGACAAGGTGAAGAAGATCGTGGTCGAGCAGCTCGGTGTCGAGGAGAGCAAGGTGACACCCGAGGCTTCCTTCATCGACGACCTCGGTGCGGACAGCCTCGACACGGTAGAGCTGGTGATGGCCTTCGAGGAGGCGTTCAGCGTCGAGATCCCCGAGGACGCGGCCGAGAAGATCAGCACCGTCAAGGATGCCATCGACTACATCGAGAAGCAGAAGGCCGCCTGAGCCGGCGGCCGGCGGGAGAGGCGCGATGCGGCGCGTGGTCGTCACCGGCATGGGCATTGCCTGCCCGCTGGGGCTCGGGGTTGAGCATGTCTGGAAGCGGCTGATCGCCGGCGAGAGCGGCATCGGGGCGATCCAGTCCTTCGATGTCAGCGATCTGCCGGCGAAGATCGCCGGCGAGATCCCCCGCGGCAGCAAGGCCGAGGGCAAGCTCGACATTGCCGAGTGGATCGCCGTGAAGGACCACAAGAAGATGGACCGCTTTATCCAGTACGCGGTGGTGGCGGCCACGGAGGCGGTCGAGGATTCCGGCTGGCTGCCCGCCGACGAGGAGTCGCGCTGCGCCACCGGGGTCATGATCGGCAGCGGCATCGGCGGGCTCGAGACGATCTACGAGGCTTCGGTGCAGGTGTATTCCGGCAAGGCGCGCCGGCTGTCGCCGTTCTTCATCCCCTCGGCGCTGATCAACCTGGCCTCCGGCCATGTCTCGATCAAATTCGGCTTCAAGGGCCCGAACCACAGCGTGGTGACGGCCTGTGCCACCGGCGTGCACGCGATCGGCGACGCGGCGCGGCTGATCGGCTTCGGCGATGCGGAGGTAATGGTGGCCGGCGGCGCCGAGTCGGCGGTGAACCAGATCGGCATTGCCGGGTTCTGCGCCAGCCGGGCCTTGTCCACCGGCTTCAACGACACGCCCACCCGGGCCTCCCGCCCCTGGGACCGCGACCGCGACGGCTTCGTCATGGGCGAGGGCGCGGGGGTCGTGGTGCTCGAGGAGTACGAGCACGCGAAGCGGCGCGGTGCCCGGATCTACGCCGAGATCGGCGGCTATGGCCTGTCCGGCGACGCGCATCACATCACCGCCCCGGCGGAACACCACGAGGGTGCCTTCCGCGCGATGCGGGCGGCGCTGCGCAACGGCGGGCTGACCCCGGACCAGATCCAGTACGTCAACGCCCACGGCACCTCGACGCCGCTCGGCGACGACCTCGAGCTCGAGGCGGTGCAGCGCTTCTTCGGCGACGCCGCGAAGGGGCTCGCGATGTCCTCCACCAAGTCGGCAACCGGGCACCTGCTCGGCGCGGCGGGGGCGATCGAGGCGATCTTCTCCGTGCTGGCGGTGCGCGACCAGGTGGCGCCGCCGACGCTCAACCTCGACCACCCGAGCCAGGAAAGCGTGATCGACCGCGTCGCGCACCAGGCGCAGCCGCGACGGATCACCGCCGCCCTGTCCAACAGCTTCGGCTTCGGCGGCACCAACGCCTCCATCATCTTCAAGCAGGCGGCCTAGCCGACGCGCACCATGCGCTGGCTGATCGCGGGCCTGGCCCTGCTCGCGGCGATCGCGGGCGGCGGCGCGTGGTATGCGCGCCATCGCTACCAGGCGCCGGGACCGCTGGCCGCCGCGCGCGACGTGGTGGTGCCACCGGGCACGATCCGCTCGATCGGCGCGGTGCTGCGGCGCGAGGGCGTGATCGACAACCCGCTCTGGTTTCGCGCCGCGGCGGAGCTGACCTCGCGCGCCGGGCCGCTGCGCGCGGCGGAACTGGCGTTCCCGGCCCATGCCAGCCTCGCCGCGGTGCTCGACGTGCTGCGCCACGCGCCGCCGGTGGAGCACCCGGTGACCATCGCCGAGGGGCTCACGGCAGCCGCCATCGCCGGCGAGCTGGCGGCCAGCCCGGTTCTTTCCGGCCCGGTCCCCGTGCCACCGGAGGGCGCGGTGCTGCCGCAGACCTACGACGTGACGCTGGGCACGCCACGCGCCGCGCTGCTGGCGCGGGCCGAGGCGGCGATGCGCACGACGCTCGCCAGGGTCTGGGCCGGGCGCGCCCCGGACCTGCCCCTCGCCTCGCCCGCGCAACTGGTGACGCTGGCGAGCATCGTCGAGCGCGAGACCGCCCTGCCGGCCGAGCGCGCGCATATCGCCGGCGTGTTCATCAACCGGCTGCGCCTGGGCATGGCGTTGCAGTCGGACCCGACCGTCGCCTACGCCGTCTCCGGGGGGCAGGCAATCGACGGCGCGACGCTCACCGCAGCCGATCTGCGCCTCGACTCGCCCTACAACACCTACCGCATCAAGGGTTTGCCGCCGGGACCGATCTGCTCGCCCGGCCTCGCCTCGCTGCAGGCGGCGGCGCATCCGCTGGCGACGAAGGATCTTTATTTCGTGGCCGATGGCAGCGGCGGGCACGCCTTCGCCGCCACCCTCGCACAGCACGATGTCAACGTCGCCCGCTGGCGGGCGCTGACGAAGGCGCCCGCTGGCGGGCGCTGACGAAGGTTCACGTTGGCCGGCGCTGGACCGCGGCCGCTGCCCCCTCGCCGCTTCAGGCGGTCGGCATCCAGACCTCCGGGACGAACTGGTAGCCTTCGCCGGCCTTCACGACATGGCCGAAGGTCGGGAAGTCGAGATGCATGCCGCAGACCCGCAGCTTGTCCGCGGCGGCCATGTCGAAGACGCGCGCGCGCGTCGCGCGGGCCTGCTCGACATCGGTGTCGAACAGCATCCCTGCCTTCGGCTGGCGGAATTGCAGGCCCGGCAGGTGAACGATGTCGCCCCAGATCAGCAGCGCGTCGCTGCCCTGATCGAGCAGCCAGCCGCTATGGCCGGGCGTGTGGCCGGGGAAGTGCCGGGCCCGCAGCCCGGGCACCGCCTCCTGCCCGTCCTTCACCAGCTTGAGACGGTTGCGATACGGCGCGAGCGCGGTCCGGGCGGTGGCAAAGGCGCCCTTCACCGCCTCCGGCGCCGCCGCCTCGCGGGCCTCGTCGAGCCAGTAGCCGGCCTCGGCCTCGTGCAACACGATTTGCGCTTCGGGGAAGTAGGCGCCGCCGTGCTCGTCGACGAGCCCGCTCACATGGTCCACGTGCGCATGGGTGATGAGGATGGTGCGGATGGCGTTGGAGTCGATGCCCAGGCGCGCCAGGCGCGGACGAACCTGGCCGCCGCCCATGTTGGCGCCGACCCCGCTGTCCACGAGGATGTGCTGGCCGCCGAGCGTGATGAGAAACGCGCTGACCGTGATGCGCGCCGGCAGGCGGCGGAAATTGCCGCGCAGGATCGCGTCCGCCTCCTCCGCCGGAAGACCGGCGACGACCCCGGTTCCGGCCTCGAAAACCAGGTCGTTGAGCGCGGTGACGGTGGCGCCGCCGACGGTCAGGTGATGGATGCCGGAATTGATGTTCTGCACGGTCGGCTCCTTGTTGGCCTCGGCGCCAATTCTGAACCTCAGGGGCGATCGCGCAAGCCTTGCCCGCGAAAGTCAGGCTTGCCGCCGTGCCCGGCCAGCAGGGCGAGCGCCCAGGGCGCCGGCAGCGCCCCGATGGCACGTGCGAGTGCCGCCATCCACCACGGAAAGGCGATGCGCAGCCGGCCCCGCGCGAGGCCTCGCAGGATGATCGCGGCCGCGCGTTCCGCCGGCATCAGGCTGGGCATCGGATAGGGGTTCCCCGCCGTCATCGGGGTGGCGATGAAGCCCGGGCAGACGCTGGCCAGATGGATGCCGGCGCGCCGCGCGGCCGGCGACTGGCCCAGCACCCAGGCATCGACCGCTGCCTTGGAGGCGGCATAGGCGGGCGCTCCCGGGGCCGGCAGGAAGGCCGCGATCGAGGCGATGGCGGCGATGGTGCCGCGCCGCCCGTCCGCGCCCCTTTCCTGCCCCGCCATCAGCTCGAGCGCCGGCCAGACCGTGTTGAGCACGCCATCGAGGTTGACCGCGAACAGGGCGCGGGACTGCGCCTCCGATTCCGCGCCCGCGGTGCCGGTGCCGGCCGAGATCCCGGCATTGGCGATGACCAGATCGAGCCGCCGCTCGCGCCCGGCGGCGGTGATCCAGCCCCGCATCGCCGCCTCGTCGCGCACATCGGCGGGATCCGTGCTGACCGTCGCCCCGCGGCCGCGGCAGGCCGCGGCGACGCCGGCCAGCCGCGTCTCGTCGCGACCGCCGAGATGCAGCACGACGTCGGGGCCGGCCAGCGCCCGAGCCAGGGCCGCGCCGATCCCACTCGACGCACCGGTGATGAGCGCGGACCGCATGTTGGGCCTCGGCATCCGGACTGATACAAGACGCCATGCAGCAGACGGCATCGGCGCCCGCGACGCAATCCCGTGGGCCATCGGCAGACGCGACGGCGGCACGGCCCGGCAAGGTTCAATCGATGACGGGATTCGGCCGCGCCGACGGCACCGCCGGCGGCCATGGCTTCGTCTGGGAGCTGCGCAGCGTCAACGGGCGCGGGCTCGACCTGCGCCTGCGTCTGCCGCCGGGCTGCGACGCGCTGGAGCCGGCGCTGCGCGAGGCGGCGGGGCGGCTCAGGCGCGGCAACGTTGCCGCGACGCTGACCCTCGCGCGCGAGACCGATGCGAAGGTGGCCATCGACGCCGCGGCGCTGGAGCAGGCGCTGGCGGCGGCCGCCGCGCTCGCCTCGCGCATCACCGACGCGCCGCCGCCGCGGGCGGAGGCGCTGCTGGCGCTGCCAGGGGTGATGCGGGCCGGGCGCGAGGAGTTCGACCCCGGCGCCGACGATGCGGCGGCCGCGGCGCTTCGCGAAGGCTTCACCGCAGCGCTGGCGGCGCTGCACGCGGCGCGCGCGGCGGAGGGCGCGCGCCTGGCCGAGGTGGTCGGCCG
>JAJXSZ010000136.1 GCA_021784255.1 Pseudomonadota bacterium
CCTCGTTATGGCTCGGACATTTTATAGTAACTATTTGATTTTACGATGCGCCTGGCAGGGCTCGAACCTGCGACCAAGCCGTTATGAGCGGCCCGCTCTGACCAACTGAGCTACAGGCGCCTCGCGCCCTCTCTATCCCCTGCCGGCGCCGCAGCTTCAAGCTTTGGCATCCCGGCGGGCCGCAGGCGGGTGGCGCGCTCGGCAAACAGCAGGAACATGCCGGCACCGATGATGATGGCGGCACCGACGATGGTGCCCGCGTCCGGCACTTCGCCGAAGACCAGAAAGCCGGTGAGCGTCGCCCAGACGATGGAGGTGTACTGGAACGGCGCCACCAGCGAGGCAGGGGCGAGCTGCAGGCCGCGGTTGACGCCGGCATACCCCGCCATGGTGATCAGGCCGATCGCCGCCAGCGCCGCCAGGTCGAGCGGGCCTGGCATGGCGAAGCGCAGCGCCGACCAGCCGGCGCCGAGCGCCAGGACGCCGGAGAGCTGCCAGGCGACCAGCACCGTGCCCGCGGTGCCGCGCAGGCGTCGCGTGAGGGTCAGGATCACCGAGTAGCAGAGGCTGCCGAAGACGCAGATCGCCTCCGCCCGGCCGATGCCGGCGAGCGGCGTGGCGCCGGGGCGCAGCGCCACCAGCACGCCCACGAGCCCGACCAGCGCCGCGACCCAGCGCCGCGCCGCGACGCGCTCGCGCAGGAAGAGGGCGGAGAGGACCAGCACATAGATCGGCACCGCGAGGTAGAAGGTGCTGACGGCGGCGAGCGGCAGCGTGCTGACCGAGACGTAGAAGCAGACCAGCTCGATCGCGACCAGCACCATGCGCACGACCTGCAGCGCGAGCTGGCCGCGCGCGAGGGAGGCGACCACGTCGCGGCCACGCAGGAACGGCGCGAGGCAGAGGAAGGCAGCGGCGCTGCGCAACAGCAGGATCTCGCCCAGCGGGTAGCGGTGGACGAAATATTTGCCGAGCGCGTTGGAGACCGAGAAGACGGCGATGCCGAGCACCGTCATCGCGATCCCACGCCCCGGCCGTTCCTCCATGCCCGCGACTACAGCAGGGCCGCCGCGCGCGTGTCCATCGCCGGGGCCGCAGGCGGCGGCAGGTTGCGCGCGCCGGCGGCACGAAGAAAGGCGGCAACGGCGTCGAGCTCGCCGGGGTCGCGCGTGGCGTCCGCCGGATCGCCGCGCGGCACCCAAACAATGGTCTCGTAGCGCGCGCGGGTGAGGAGCACGCGGTACGTGTTGACGCGGTTCGCGGCGGCCTCGGCCCCGGTGATGCGCTGCCAGGCGGTGCCGGCGAAGCGCCGCACCCGCCAGCCCCGCGACCCGTGCACGAGGTCGCCACCCCAGCACAGGCCGACATGGTCGAGTTCGAGGCCCTGGCAGGAGAACTCGGTCGCCACCGTCTCGAGCGCGTCGGAGGCGCGGATATCGGGCCAGCGATCGAGGAACCAGCGCGCGACCGCGCCCGCGTCCAGGTGCGGCAACTCGACGCCAAGGCCATCGGCGCGCAGGCGTTTCGCACCCGAACTCGCGACCAGGCCGGTGCGGCGCAGGCCCCGGGCACGCGAGCGCAGCGCGGTGCGCAGGGCCGCGAGATCGCGGGTGAGGAAGACGGGGATGGTCTCGGTCTCGGCCAGGCGGCTGGCCCGGCTGGCGTTGCCGTCGAGAACGAGGTCGACCCATTCCGGCAGTGCCGGAGCACGCAGCGTACGGCGCGCGACCGCGAGGTGCAGGCGCCGATCGCGCTCGGCGGGCAAGGCGGCGGGCAGAACCCGCCGCGGATCGGTGTGGCCTGGCGTTTCGGGCGCCAGCACCCGCCAGGCGGGACGGGCGCACAGCGCCTCGGCCCAT
This sequence comes from Pseudomonadota bacterium, assembly GCA_021784255.1. Lineage (GTDB taxonomy): Bacteria > Pseudomonadota > Alphaproteobacteria > Acetobacterales > Acetobacteraceae > JAJXXT01. The sequence goes on from JAJXSZ010000136.1 coordinate 1,860, forward strand.
TCGCCGATACCGCCCTCGCCGTCATGGATTTCCTGGCCCCCGCCCACGAGGCAGACGATCACGGCCCCACCGGCATGGCGCGCCATGATGTCCAGCAGCAGCGCCGGCTCCGAATCGCTGAGCGCGACGTCGCGGTCGCGGCTCTTGCGTACCGCGTGGGCGCGGTTCCAGAGCCGCTGCGCTTCGTCGATGACGATCACCCGCTCGTGCGGCGCGCCGCCGGCCTCGACATGCGCATCGCGGAACCGGGGCAGGGCCTGGATCGCGGCCTCCATGCGCTGGCGGGCGGCGCGCGCGGCCATGCCGGCGACCACGGCATCGCGCGCGAGCGCCTCGCGGAAGACATGCACCAGGGTCGGGTTGCCGGTCAGGAAGGCTGCACCGGCGGCATGCCCCGCGCCAAACACCACCTCCAGCCCGCACAACGTCTTGCCCGCTCCCGGAATGCCGGTGACGAACACGACCGTCCGGCGCCCGCCGGCGAGACTGTCGCGGATCGCCGCGTTGATCGTGCCCTGGGTGGCAGCAAGCGCCTCGCGATCCGCCAGCGCCTCGGCCAGTTCCTCGACACCGTGGCGCGCGTAGAGGCTGCGCGCCGCCTCGACGATCCCGGGCACCGGGCGGTAGGGAGCCTTGGCCCATGCGGCGACGTCGAGGGGTGTCGCAGGATCGGGCAGCGCGGCCCAGAGGCGGCGCAGCAGCGGCTCCAGCTGGGCCGCGCCGGCGGCCAGCGGCGGCGCGGCGCCTGCCAGGAGCAGGGGCATCGACGTCGCTGCCGGCGCCGGGCGGGCTTCGGTCGGCAGCAGGATCGGAATGATCGGAAAGCCGCGCGAGCCGGCGTGGAAATCCTGCAGATCGAGCGCGTAATCCTCCACCTGGCGCAGGTCGGCAAGCTCGGCGCGCGTGCTGCCCGCCTTCACCTCAAGCACGAACACGCCGCGGGGAGTGACCACCACCGCATCGAGCCGCTTGCCGAGGCGGCGCAGGCGGAACTCCAGGTGCAGCGCCCAGCCGGACGCCTCCGGCCAGCCGGCGAAGGCGGCGCGCAGGAGCCCCACCGTGACGTGCCAGGCTCGCAGCTGCTGCGGCTCGCCGCCGCCGAACGCCTGGATTTCTCCGGCCGCCAGACGGCCCACCACGACGTCGGGGGGAAGCGCGAGAAAATCGGCGATGCGCATGCGGCAACGCTAAACGGCGCCCTTCGGCGCGCCAAGCCGGCCCCAGGTCCCTGCCCTGCCCACCCCGGACGTTGCGCCAACGCGCCGGTTCTGGCATCAGCCCGGGCCGACGCACGACCCGTGCCTGTATCGGGGCGTGTGCGCGTGCGCCTGTAACCGAGGGGAATTCGACCGATGTCCTTGGCCCATCTGGCCATCCTTGCCGGCGGCGTGCTGGCAATTGTCTATGGCTTCATCACCAGCCGCCAGGTGCTCGCCGCCGATGCCGGCACCGCCCGCATGCAGGAGATCGCGGCGGCGATCCAGGTAGGCGCGCGCGCCTACCTGAACCGGCAGTACACCACGATCGGGATCGTCGGCGTCGTCATCCTGATCGTGCTCTCCGTGTTCCTCGGCATCCATGTCGGCATCGGCTTTGCCATCGGCGCCATCCTTTCGGCCACCGCGGGCTATGTCGGCATGAACGTCTCGGTGCGCGCCAATGTCCGCACCGCCCAGGCGAGCCGCAGCGGGCTGGCCAAGGGGCTCGACATCGCCTTCAAGTCCGGCGCCATCACCGGCATGCTGGTGGTCGGGCTCGGGCTGCTCGGCGTCGCCGGCTACTACTTTTTCCTGCGCGCGACCGTCACCGGCCCGGATCTGCGCCCGGTGCTGGAGGCGATGGTGGCGCTGTCCTTCGGCGCCTCGCTGATCTCCATCTTCGCGCGGCTCGGCGGCGGCATCTTCACCAAGGGCGCGGACGTGGGCGCCGACCTGGTGGGCAAGGTCGAGGCCGGCATCCCCGAGGACGACCCCCGCAACCCGGCGGTGATCGCGGACAACGTGGGCGACAATGTCGGCGACTGCGCCGGCATGGCGGCCGACCTGTTCGAGACCTACGCGGTCACGATCGTCGCCACGATGCTGCTCGGCGCGATCTTCTTCACCGGCGCGGCCCAGGACCAGATGCTGCTGCTGCCGCTCGGCATCGGCGCGGTCTGCATCCTGACGTCGGTCATCGGCACGTTCTTCGTGAAGCTCGGCGCCGACGACAACATCATGGGCGCGCTCTACAAGGGGCTGATCGTCACCGGCATTCTCTCGGTGGTCGCGATCGCCATCGTCATCTCGCTGATCGCCGGGTTCTCGACGCCGCTGGCGATGACGGGCGGGGCGACCATCACCGGCACCTCGCTGTTCCTGTGCTCAATCGTCGGCCTGGCGGTGACCGGGCTCCTGGTGTGGATCACCGAATACTACACCTCGACCGCCTACCGCCCGGTGCGCAGCATCGCGCAGGCCTCGACCACCGGCCATGGCACCAACGTCATCCAGGGCCTCGCGGTCTCGATGGAGGCGACGGCGCTGCCGGTGCTGGTGATCTGCGTCGGCATCATCGCCGCCTATTCGGTGGCGGGGCTGTTCGGCATCGCCGTCGCGGCGACGACGATGCTCTCGCTCGCCGGCATGATCGTCGCCCTCGACGCCTACGGCCCGGTGACCGACAATGCCGGCGGCATCGCCGAGATGAGCGAGCTCGAGCCGGAAGTGCGCAAGGTGACGGACGCGCTGGACGCCGTCGGCAACACCACCAAGGCGGTGACCAAGGGCTACGCGATCGGCTCCGCCGGGCTCGCCTCGCTGGTGCTGTTCGCGGCCTACACCGAGGACCTGCGCCACTACTTCCCCAAGCTCGACGTGAAATTCGCGCTGCAGGATCCGTATGTGGTGATCGGGCTCTTCATCGGCGGCCTGCTGCCCTACCTGTTCGGGGCGATGGGCATGACGGCGGTGGGACGTGCCGCCGGCAGCGTCGTCGTCGAGGTGCGCCGCCAGTTCAAGGAAATCCCCGGGATCATGGCCGGCACGGCGAAGCCGGATTACGGCCGCGCCGTGGACCTGCTGACGCGCGCGGCGATCCGCGAGATGATCGTGCCCTCGCTGCTGCCGGTGCTGGCCCCGATCGCGCTGTTCGTCGTTGTCAGCATCGTCGCGGGGAAGACCGCGGCGTTCTCGTCGCTGGGGGCGATGCTGCTCGGCACCATCGTCACCGGGCTGTTCGTCGCCATCTCGATGACCTCGGGCGGTGGCGCGTGGGACAACGCGAAGAAGTACATCGAGGAAGGCAACCACGGCGGCAAGGGAAGCGACGCGCACAAGGCCGCGGTGACCGGCGACACGGTGGGCGATCCGTACAAGGACACGGCGGGCCCGGCGGTGAACCCGATGATCAAGATCACCAACATCGTGTCCCTGCTGCTGCTGGCGATTCTCGCGCGCATGCTTGGATAGGCCGCGGGCGCGGGGCTCTGGATGACCGGAGGGGCGGCCATCGGCCGCCCCTTTTGTTTTGCTCCCGGTCTATTCCAGAAGGCGCGAGCGCAGCGTCTCCAGCCGCCCGGCATCGAGGCCGAGCCGTTCGCGCAGATAGGCTTCGAGCGTGCCGTGCCATTGATGGATCGCATCGAACGCGGCGCCCAGCAGCGAGCTGTGCACGGACTGCAGCACCCGCGCCACGTCCTGCGGCAGCGTCGGGGCGATCTCCTCGTCCGGCACCCAGAGCCGCGTGGTCGCGAGATAGTCCTCGCGGATTGCCTCCTCGCGCACGCCGAGGGAGGCGAGGATCAGGGCCGCGCCGAAGCCGGTGCGGTCCTTGCCCGCGGTGCAGTGGAACAGCAACGGCACCCGCTGCTCGGAGAGCAACAGGGCAAACAGGGCCCGGTACTGCGCCGCCCAGTCGATGGCATAGGTGGCATAGGCGCGCGCCATCATCGCGCGCATCTCCTCGGCCGTGCCTTCGCCCTTCTCGACCATTTCGCGCAGGCGCGGCCCGATCGACGGCTCGATGGCGAGTGTCACCTCGTTGAAGCCGTGCTCGACGTTGGGCACCTTGGCGCGCTCGTCGACGCCGCGCAGATCGACCACCGTGCGCAGGCCGAGCTGCTGCAGCGCCCGCGTGTCCGCCTCGGTGATGCGCGCGAGGCGCGCGGCGCGGAAAACCCTGCCAAACCTCACTCTGCGGGCGTCGCGCGTCGGCCAGCCGCCGAGGTCGCGCACGTTGGTCGTGCCCTCGAGCGGGATCACGCGGGGCAGCCTCGGCGTCTCGTCGTCCATGCGCTCTTCTCGCCCCGGGCGGGGACGTTGGCAAGCCGAGCCACCCGTCACCTCAGCGCGACCGGCGTCCTGGCGCGGCCGGAGTCTCAGAGCAACCTCCGATCTGTCCGAGCCTGTCCGGCTCAGGCAGACCGGAGATAGGCTGCTCGGGATTCCATGTTCGCCAGAGCACGAAATCCGGCCAGATGATTCCATCTGGTCGGAAAATGCCTTAGCGCGCGCGAACCGGGCGGCGGCGGCGCAGCGCCACGCCGAGGCCGGTAACGGCGACGGCGAAAACCGCGAACGACGCCGGCTCGGGAACCGGCGCGCTCGCGACGGGCGTGATCACGGTCTGGAAATTCACCTCGCAGTCGACACACTCGCCACCCCAGGCGGTGGGGGTCTGCGGCGAGCTTTGCTGGTCGGCCGGCCAGATCCATTGCGCGCCGGGGTCGATGCCAGCCCGCGTGCCCCAGGGGAGGCTGCCGTTCGCGCCCAGCGCCACGACACTGCCGCCTGGCTGGCTCCAGGCGCCGGCCACGCTGCCCGCGGCGTTGTAGCCGCCGGCCCAGCCGGCAGCGCCGGTCTGCAGGCTCTGCGTATCGTTGGCGAAATGGAACCCGGCATCGCTCAGCGTCAGTGTGCCGATGAGGCCGCCGGGATTGGTGCCGGCGCCGCTCGCGTTGTAGGCCTCGATATTGAGGAAATAGGTCTGGCCGGCCGCGAGCGCCACGTTGGCGAAGCTGTAGGATGTGGACCAGTCCGAGCCCGACGCGATCAGGGTGCCGAGCGAGGAGGCGCTGGTGCTCAGATAGGCCTGAAAGGCGTTGTCGGCGGTCAGCGTGCCGTTCAGGGTCGTCGCCGCCGCCCTGTTCGCAGCCAACGGAAGCGCCAGCACGGCCAGGCCGGCGGCGATCGTTACGGTCAGCGGATGCAGGACGGCCCGCGGCATCGGGTGGCTCCAACGAACGAGGTGACCGTTCCTTAGCCCGCCGGCGCGGCGCGATGACGTCAGGTTTGTTCTTCTATCGTTTAGAATTGTCAGGCGGCTCGTGGCGCACCCGCTCGCGCCAGTCGGCCAGCACGTCGGCAAGCGTGGTCGGCCAGGCGATCGCCGGTTGCCAACCCAGCACCGCGCGTGCCCGCGCGGCGTCGCCGCGGGATGCCACCACCTCCGCTGCGGCCCTTTCGGCGCTGCTGGCGATCCGCGGCGCGACCGCTTCGAGCGCCAGCAGGGCGGCAAGCACGTCGCCGATCGGGCGCGCCGTGCCGCTGGCGATGTTGAAGGCGCCGCCGCCGCCGGCAAGCGCGTGGCGTAGCGCCAGCGCATAGGCGCGCGCGACGTCGCGCACGTCGAGGAAGTCGCGCGCGGTGTCGAGCCGGCCGACGGTCAGCACCGGCGCCTGCAGCCCCGCGCCGATGCGCGCGATCTGGCGGGCGAAGGCGGGGACCACGAAGTCGGCGCTCTGGCCGGGGCCGGTGTGGTTGAACGGGCGCAGCCGCACCGCGGCGATGCCGGGGATCGCCGCGAGCGCCAGGTCCGCCGCCGCCTTGGTGGCCGCGTAGGGGGTGATCGGCGCGAGCGGCGCGGCCTCGCCGAGCGCGGTGCCGTCGAAGGAGCGGCCATAGACCTCGGCGGACGAGGCGAAGACGAAGGCAGCGCCCGCGACCAGGGCGGCGAGCGCATGGGCGAGGGCGATGGTGCCCGCGTGGTTCACCGCCCAGGCCCGCGCCGGATCGCGCCGCGCCTGCGCCGGGATCGCGATCGCGGCCAGGTGGACGACGCCGGCGGGTCGGGTGCGCGCCACCAGGGCGCGCACCGCGTCGGCCTCGGTGATGTCGAGGCGCTGCATGCCGGCGGCCTCGCCGCAACCGATCAGTTCCGCGGCGGGAAAAGCCTGCGCCAGTGCCGGCA
>JAJXSZ010000137.1 GCA_021784255.1 Pseudomonadota bacterium
CGTGAGGCCATCACGGTGCCGGGTGGGCAGGAGGGACGCATGCGCCATGGGCGCGCCCGGATACCGGGCAGAAGATGGACGTGAAGGACATCGCGCCGGCCAATGACACGCTGCTCAAGAGCGTGCTGAAGGCGCTGTCCGCGCTCGACTGCTTTTCCACCCGCGAGCGCAAGCTCACCGCCACCGAGATCGCCCGGCGGACGGGCATGCCGCGCGGCACCGCGCATCGCGTCGTGACGACCCTGCGCGAAGCCGGGCTGCTGGAGCAGGAGCGCGACAAATTCCGCCTCGGCATCAAGCTGTTCGAGCTTGGCAACGTCTTCCTCGCCAACATGGATCTCCAGCGCGAGGCCAAGAGCTTCGTGGAAGCGCTGACCGAACTCACCGGCGAGGTGGTGCATCTCTGCGTGTTCGATGGCCGGCAGACCACCGTCGTCAGGCGCGCCGAGCCGACCCGGGAACGGACCAACAGGATCATGGTTCTGGAGGCATCCCCGGCCTATTGCACCTCCACCGGCAAGGCGGCGCTCGCCTTTCAGCCCAGGGGCGTGGTCAGCCGCGTGATCGCGTTCGGGCTGCGCGCCTTCACCGCCAGGACGATCGTCGAGCCGGCCTTGCTGCTGCGCGAACTCGAGGCAATCCGCCACCGCGGCTACGCGATCGACGATGAGGAATATTCGCTGGGCATTCGTTGCGTTGGTGCACCGATCCGCAACGTCTCGGGCCAGGTCTTCGCCTCGATCAGCGTCAGCGGCCCGTCGCGCCGGATGACCAGGGCCAGGATCGCGAGCAACGCGCGGCTGGTCGTGCAATACGCGGATGGTATTTCTGCCCAGCTCGGCTACCGCCCGCAGCGCGCGGCCGGCCGCCGCCGCGCAACGCCGCCTGAGCCGCCCGGCGCCTGACCGGCCAGGCTGGCGCGATCAGGCCTGGGCTGCGGGCAGCAGCAGGTTGCGATCCAGCTCCGCCGGGCGCGTTGCGCCGACCAGCGCCAGCACGCGGTCGAACTCCGTGCGCAGAATCTCCAGCGCCCGCCCGACCCCTGCTTCGCCGCCGGCCGCCAGGCCATAAAGCGTTGCCCGCCCGACCAGCACGCCATCGGCCCCCAGAGCGAGCGCCATGGCGATGTCCGAGCCGCGCCGCACGCCGCTGTCGAGGAACAGCGAAAGCCGGTCTCCCACCGCGGCGCGAACGTCGGGCAGCGTCTCCAGCGGCGATGCCGCCGGTTCCGCCTGGCGCCCGCCGTGATTGCTGAGCACGATCGCGTCCGCGCCGAGCCCGGCGGCCCGCAGCGCGTCCTCCGCCCGCAACAGCCCCTTGATCACCAGCCTGCGGGGCCAGCGCGCGCGGATCCGTTCCAGATCACGCCAGCACAGGGCGGGATTCTGGTTGGCGCCGATCCATTTCGAGACCGCAAAAATATCCGGGTTCGTCGCGCCGATGAGGTCCACCAGGTTCTCGAAGTTGGGCAGGCGCCGGCGCGCCAGCATGCGCAGCCACCAGCGCGGATGCCAGGCCGCCTCGAACAGCGTCGCGGCCGACGGCCGGTCCGGGGCGGCGTAGCTGCGCTGGTCCCATTCGCGGTTGCCGGAGAGCGGGCCGTCGACGGTGACGACGAGAGCCTCGCTGCCGGCGGCCGCCGCACGGTCGAGCAACGCGTCCTGCACCTCGAGCCCGCCCCAGGCATAGAACTGCGCCCAATGCCGCAGCCCCGCCACCGCGGCGACATCGCGTACGCGGGCGTTCGAGACGGTGCTCTGCGCCATCGGCACGCCGGCCGCCGCCGCTGCCTTCGCCAGCATCATGTCGCCGTCGGGCCAGAAGAAACCGGCGAAACCGGTCGGCGCGATCACCAGCGGCAGCGCCGAGGGCCGGCCGAAGATCGGGTGCTCGGTCGTGCGCCGGGACACGTCGCGCAGCGCGTGGGGAAGGAAGCGATAGCGATGGAAGGCCGCGCGGTTGTTGCGCAGCGTCCACTCGTCCTCCGCACCGCCCTCGATGTATTCGTAGAGAAAATTGGGCAGGCGACGCCGCGCCATGCAGCGCAGGTCGTCGATCGTCCTCGCCTTGCCGACATCGCGCCCGCCATAGCGCCGGCGGCGTGGGTTGACCTCTTCAAACCGGTTGACGATCGCCATACCAATCCTCCGCGTGCCTCGCCTCGATGCGCGGGTGCCGAAGGCGGGAGCGGCCGCGCGACGTCACCGTGCCGTGTGCGGCGCGATCTCCGCCAGGAGCTTGCCGGGATTCATGATGCCCCTGGGATCGAGCGCCTGCTTGATCGACCACATCAGCGATGTCGCCTCGCCATGTTCGAGCGCGGCGAGATCCAGCTTGTGCATGCCGATCCCGTGTTCGCCGGAACACGTGCCGCCGAGACGGATCGCGCGCTCGCCGGTGCGGTGCGCCAGCGCGTCCGCCCGCTTGCGGTCGGCGGCGTCGGTGGGATCGAACAGGATGCCGAGATGGAAATTGCCGTCGCCGACATGGCCGTTGAGCGCCGCGATCATACCGCTCTGCTCGATATCGGCCTCGGTCTCGCGGATGATCTGCGCGAGGGCCGAGATCGGTACGCAGGCATCCGTGCCCATGACGCTCCGGCCGGGCATGTAGTGCAGGTTGGCGTAGTATCCGGCGTGCCGTGCGGCCCACAGCCGCGAGCGCGCCTCCGGCGTCTCCGCCCAGTCGAACCCCCTGGCACCGTGCTCGGCGGCGATGGCCTGGACCGTCTCCACCTGCTCGCTCACCGCCGCCGGGCTGCCGTGGAATTCGAGCAGCAGGGTCGGCAGCTCCTCCAGACCTTCGAGCTTCGAATACCGGATGGACATGCGCATCTGCAGCGCGTTGGCCAGCTCCACGCGGGCGATGGGGATGCCCGCCTGCAGCATGTTGATGACCGTCCCGAGCGCCGCGTCCACGCTGGCAAACTGGCACACCGCGGCGCGGATCGATTCCGGCAGCCCATGCAGCCGGAGCTGGACCTCGGTGATGACCCCGAGCGTGCCCTCGCTGCCGACGAACAGGCGCGTCAGGTCGTAGCCGGTCGCGCTCTTGCGCGCGCGGGTGCCGACCGGGATGCAGCGCCCGTCGGCCGTCACCACGGTCAGCCCGAGCACGTTCTCGCGCATCGTGCCGTAGCGCACCGCCGCCGTGCCCGAAGCGCGCGTCGCCGCCATGCCGCCGAGCGAGGCGTCCGCTCCCGGATCGACGGGAAAGAACAAGCCGTGGCTGCGCAGATGCGCGTTCAGGCGCTCGCGCGTGACCCCTGCCTGCACCCGGCAATCGAGCGCCTCGGGCGAGATGTCGAGGATCTGGTCGAGTCGCGACAGGTCGATGGTGATGCCACCGCGGATGGCGGCGACGTGGCCTTCGAGCGAGGTGCCGGTGCCATAGGGGATGACCGGCACGCGATACTCGTTGCACAGGCGCAGCACGGCGGCGACCTGCTCGTTATCGCCGGGGAACGCGACCGCGTCGGGCAGCGCCGCGTCGGGCACGCCCTCGCCGCGGCTGTGATGCTCGCGTATTGATTGCGATGTTACAACGGTATCGTCGCCGAGCGCCGCCCGCAGACGCGACAGGACGGCGTCGAGATCAGCCCTTGACGGCACCGGCGGTCATTCCCTGCACGAGGAAGCGTCGCATCAGCAGCGAGAAGGCAAACACCGGCAGCAGGATCAGGGTGCCGCTCGCGGCGATCTTGCCCCACTCCCAGCCCTGATAGTTCATGAAGTTCACGACCTCCACGGGTGCCGTCATCGCCTGCTCGCGCGTCAGCGTCAACGCGAAGAAGAAGTCGTTCCAGGAGAAGATGAAGCACAGCACGCCGGTGGTCATGACGGCGGGCGTGCACAGCGGCAGCACGACGCGGCGGAACGTCAGCCAGAGGCTGGCGCCGTCGATCCACGCCGCTTCCTCGAGCGAACGCGGCGTCGATTCGAAGAAGGTGCGCATCAGCCAGATCACCAGCGACAGGTTGAACGTCATGTAGATCAGGACCAGGCCGGTGATCGTATCCAGCAGGCCGGCGTAGCGGTAGACCAGGAAGTAGGGGATCGTGAAGGCGATCGGCGGCACCATGCGCGAGGCGAGGATCAGCAGCGACAGCGGCCGTTCGAGCCTGAGCGGCGCGCGCGCGAGCGCGTACGCGCCGGGCACGCCGATGACCAGCGACAGCAGCGTCGAGGTGAGGCTCGCCTCGAGGCTGTTGCCGAACGGGCGGATGAACCCGCGCGTCATCAGGCTGGCGTAGTTGGCGAGCGTCGGGACGAAGAGCGCGCTCGACGATCCGGCCATGATGTCGTCGTTGCTCTTGAAGCCCATGCTCACGAACCACAGGAACGGCATGAGGATGAGAAGCGTGAGCAGGATGATGGCCGCATTGAGCACCACCCGCGTCGGCGCGTTTCTATTCCGCACGGTCGCCTCCGCTCACCACGCGGACGATGAACCAGCTCAGCACACAGACCATCGCCACAAGCACGACCGTGATCGCGCTGGAATAGCCGACATAGCTGAAGTTGAAGGACTGGACGAAGATGTAATAGTTCGGCACCTCGGTGACCGTGCCGGGCCCGCCGCTGGTCAGCAGGTAGATGAGCGGGAACGCCTTGATGCTGTCGATGAGCCGGAACAGGCCGGCGACGAGCAGTGCGCCGCGCAGATAGGGCAGGGTGATGTACCAGGTGAGCTGGACCGGCGTCGCCCCGTCCAGGCGCGCGGCCTCGACCAGCTCTTCGGGCATCATGCTGAGCGCGGCGAGGATGATCATCATCGTGAAGGGGAACCATTCCCACGTGTCGGCGAGCACGATCGAGCCGAGTGCGAAGCGCGCGTCGGTGATGGGCACGGGAACGTTCCAGCCGAACCAGTTGAACAGCCACCACAGCGGGCTGATGTCCGGGGAGAAGACCATCTTCCAGATGATCGCCACGACGATCGGCGGAAGCACCATCGGGATCAGCAGGCTGGTCCTGACGATCCGGCCGACGCGGGCACTGTGGTTGAGCAGCAGCGCGGCGAGGAACCCGAGGACGACCTGGAACGCCACCGTGGACGCCGAGAGCTTCACCTGCGTCCAGAGGCTGTCGCGCAGGCGCATGTCCGCCAGCATGTAGCGGTAGTTCTGCCAGATATGGGAGAAATCGCCGGCCGTGCCGGGCTTGGTGAGGTTGAGCGGTGTCAGGCTGATGACGAAGAGATAGACGGTCGGCAGCAACGTGATGACCGCCAGCACCGCCAGCACCGGCCCGAGCAGCATCCAGAAGAACCGCCGCTGCTGCAGCGCGAAGCTGCCTCCCGGCCGCAGTCGGGAGGCAACCGGCGCCGCGAGAGTCGCACCGCTCACGTCAGTCGGTGCTCAGAGCTTCACGCCAGCCTTTCGGATATCGGCGATCGCCGCGCTCTCGGCCTGGTCGAGCGCCGTCTTCGCGTTCGCCTGGCCGGAGATGATCTGTGAGATCGCGATGTTGATCTTTTCGCCGACCTGCGGGAACACGGCCATGTTCCTGTACTTCATGTAGTCGCTGACGCCCGGCGCATCGACCGTGTCGATGTAGAGCTGGCCAACGTCCTGGCCGTTGATGGTCATCGCTTCCTTGAACTGCGGCGTGGCGATGATCGAGCGGCGCGGCACCGTGACATACGCCTTCTGGAGGGCCATCCGCTCGAACGACGCCTTGGACAGCGCCCACTGGATGAAGGTCCAGGCGGCTTCCTTGTTCTTCGCCCCGACCGGAATGCCGAAGCCGTTCGCGTTGACGCCCGGGAAGCTGCCGCCCGGCCCCTTGGGCAGTGGCGCATAGCGGACCGTCGACCTGACCTTGCTGTCCTTCAGCTTGGCGAGCGGGACCAGCCAGTCGATCGAGGCGGTGCGGATATTGGCGCGCCCGGCGAGCTGCATGCGCTGGCTCTGATCGTCGGTGTATGAAAGGACGCCGGGCGGCGCGCATTTGGACGACAGCAATTGCGTATAGATCTCCGCCGCCTTGATCGCCTGCGGCGTGTTTAGCATCGGCATCAGATCGGTCGGCGGCTGGCGAAAGATGGTGCCGCCCTCGTTCATCAGGTACGGCGGCCACTCCCAGTGATGCAGCTGGTCGTTGACGAAGGCGTAGGTCTTGCCTGGAGCGTTGGTCCTGAGGCAGGTCTGGACCAGCTCATCGAGGGTCGCGGGGATCGGCAGCTTCGCCTTCTCCAGCAGGTCGCTGCGGGCGATGCCCATCACGATCGCGCCGGCGACCCAGGGGAACCCGAAGATATGGCCGTTGGCGTCGCTCAGGATCGCCAGGGGCCCGCGCGCGAAGTCGCCCGGCTCCCAGTCGGCGGCGGTCAGGTTCGCGTTATGCGCGAACTCGTCGAGCTGCGTCATCCAGCCCGAGGTGATCCAGCGCCCGGCGTAAGGCGTGCCGATGTTGCAGAAATCGTAAGCCGAGCCGTGGGTCGACAGCTCGAGGTCCATACGCTGGTTGTAGATCGGGAATGACTGCAGCTCGAAATTCACCTTGAGCCCGGTCTTGTCCTCGAGCTCGGGCAGCCAGGACTTCAGCGCCGCGTGGAAACTGTGCTGGAAGGCCGCGCCGTTGATCGTCACGCCGGCGAACCGCTTGGCCTGGGCGCGAACCGCGGGGGCGCGCAGCCCCGCCGCCATCGACGCCGCGCCGAACAGCCCGGCCTTGAGCAGGGTGCGGCGGTGCGCCTGCGCCGCGGCGGCGGTTGGCGGCATCGTGGTCACGCCATCATTGTGGTGCGTCATGCTTCTCTCCCTCGCTGGATCTGCGGCCGATGGCGTTCGCCGATGTCGCCGGTCGGGGCGGCCGCGGAATCGCTGTCGCGACTTCTCCGTCGGTCCTGAATGCCGTTCCGGCGCGTCAACGCGAACGTGTCGAGGCCTCGATAGATTCATCCGCTCCACGGGGGCAAACAGATTTGCCGCCGCTGCCCGGATAGCGGGCGTCATCATGCCCGCGCAGGCCAATGGCGCGCATGCCGGCGGCCAAGCTGCGGCGCGATGCCCGACACGGTCCCCGCGCCCGCGCCCCGCGACGCTCCCCCGCGATGCCGGCGGTCCGGTCCGCAATCATTGCATCATCATAATATCTGCGGCGCGGCGAACGTCCTGACTGGCCACGCGCAGCTGGCCGTTGATTGCCTGGCCAGGCCGCGGGCCGGCAGCATCGGCGCGCTCTTGCCGCAGCCGCCCGGGCCGAGCCCCGAGACGAACTCGCCGCGCATCACGCAGCAGCGCTTCGCGACCGGGACGGATCGGTGGAGACGGCCGTGGACGCCGCTGCTTGGGCAGCAGCGGTGCAGGCACCCGCCCCGGCGGCGACGTCAGACGGGCAGCGGTGAGTTCTTCATTCGCTCCATGACGAAACGGCTGGTCACGTTGCGCAGCGGAACGGCTTCGATCAGGCGACGATAGAAGTCGTCATAGGCCGGCAGGTCCGGAAGAACGACGTGCAGGATGTAGTCCACGTCGCCGCTCATGCGCCACGCCTGCACCACCTCGGGCATGGCCTCGATCACGCCGGCAAAGCGCTGGAGCCACGCCGAGGAGTGGTCGGCAGTCTCGATCGCGACGATGACGGAGACCGCGAGGCCAATCTTCGCCGGGTCCAGGTCGGCGACCCTGCCCCGGATCACCCCGAGCTGCTCGAGCCGGCGGATGCGCTTCCAGCACGGCGTCGGCGATAGCCCGACGGCGGCGGCGATGTCGCTGAGCGGCAGGCTGGCGTCACGGGCGAGAAGCCGCAGCAGGCGGCGGTCGGTGCCGTCGATCGTCTCGCGAACGCGCATGGCGATGCTCCAGGGGAACCGTGGCAGGGCGGAGGTGGCAGGCCGTCGTTTCTCCGCGTGGTGCGGATAAAAGA
>JAJXSZ010000138.1 GCA_021784255.1 Pseudomonadota bacterium
GCAACCGCCGCCGCGCCCGCCGCCGCCACGCGCGCCCCAGCTGCTGGCCACGCACCCACCCCGGCGGCCGAGCGCATCCTCCGCCCGCGTCGCATCGTCGTCGCCACCGGCGCCTGCCCGGTCCTGCCGCCGATCGCCGGCCTCGCCGAGGCCGGCGCCATGACGCTGGCGGAATATATCGCGGCGCGCCCCGCGCCCGCCCACCTGCTGATCCTCGGCGACGATCCCGCCGGGCTCGAAATGGCCGACGCCCACGCCGCCCTCGGCTGCCGCGTCACCCTGCTCACCCGCGGCCGGCTCGCCGCGCGCGAGGATCCCGAACTCGCCCTCGGCCTCGCCCTCGCGCTACGCCGTCGCGGCGTCGTCCTCGTCGAACACGCCGAGCCGGTCCGCGCCGAGCCGGGACCTTGCCTGGTCCTCGCCGACGGCACCCGCCTCGCCGGCACGCATCTCCTCGTCGCCGCCGGCACCGCGCCGGAGCTCGCCGCCCTCGCCCCCGAGGCGGCGGGGCTGGTCGTCACGCCGCGCGGCATCGCCACCGACCGCGTTCTGCGCTGCCACAACAACCGCCGCGTCTGCGCCGCCGGCGCCGTCGCCGACCCGGACGGGTCCGCCGGCACCGCCCCCGCTGGCGCCACCCGTGCCGCCGCGCATGCCGGCCTGATCCTCCGCCGCGCCGTGCTGCGCCTGCCCGCCGGGCTTACCGCGCCCATCCCCCGCGTGCTCTACACCGCCCCGGAACTGGCGCAGGTCGGCATGACGGAAGCGGAAGCACGTGCGGCGGGACACCAGGTGCGCATCCTGCGCTGGCCGCTCGCCGATACCGAGCGTGCCCGCCTGGAGCAGCGGCCGGAGGGCGTGGTGAAGCTGGTCCTCTCGCACCGCTGGCGTCTGCTCGGCGCCGGCATGCTGGCGCCGGAGGCCGGCACGGCGATCGGTGTCGCGGCGCTGGCGCTCGGCCGCCGCCACGGTGCCGCCGCGCTCGCCGGGCAGGTCGCGGCGTGGCCGAGCCGCGCCGAAGCCCTGTCGCGCGCCGCCGCGATGCGCGCTGCCCATCTCGCCACCCATCCCTGGCTGCGCCGCCTGGTGCGGCTGCTGGCGCGGCTGGCATGACGGTCGCGGTCGCGGTGCAGGGCGGCGGCGCCCACGGCGCACTCGCCTGGGGCGTGCTCGATCGCCTGCTCGAGGACGGCCTGGAGGTGGGGCGGATCTGCGGCGTCTCCTCCGGCGCGCTGACCGCGGCGATGCTGGCGCAGGGGCTCGGGCGGGGCGGCGCGCGCGAGGCCCGCCGCCTGATGCGCACGCTGTGGGAGCGCATCGATGCGATCCACACCTTCTCCCCCCTGCGCGGCCCGCTGCTGGAGCGCTGGCTGTTCGGCACCGACATCGGCGCGGCGCTGGCCTGGCAGGTCTCGCAGACCGCGTTCGGCCTGTTCGGCGCCGCGCCGCTCAACCCGCTCGGCGCCAACCCGCTGCGCCCGCTGATCGCCGAGCTGCTCGACCCCAGGGCGCTCACCGGCACGCCCGCCCTCACCATCGCCGCCACCGACGCCGAGACCGGCGAGCCGAGGCTGTGGCGCGACCGCGCGGTCGCCGTCGAGCCGCTGCTCGCCTCCTGCTGCCTGCCGATGCTGATGCCGCCCTGCGAGATCGACGGCAGCACCTACTGGGACGGCGCCTTCGCCGGCAATCCGCCGCTCGCGCCGCTGCTCGCGCCGGACCCGCCCGCGACCCTGCTCGTGGTCCGCGCCCAGCCGCGCTTTCGTCGCGACATCACGACCAACCCGATCGAGACCCTGGTCCGCATCGCCGAGATCGCCGGCGAGCGCGTGCTCACCACCGAATCCGCGGCGCTGCCCTCGGGCGTCCGCCTGGTCGAGATCGGCGCCGACGCCGCCCTCGCCGCCCTGCCGGTCGCCAGCAAATTCGCCCCCGACGAGGGCCTCATCGCGCAATTGTTCGAGCGCGGCCGTGCGATTGCCGCCGGCGTCGCCGCCAGCCTATAGCGTGCGCATGACCGCGTCGCGCCAAGCCTCCTGGGATCCCGCGCAATACCTGCGCTACGGCGGCGAGCGCCTGCGCCCGGCGCTGGACCTGCTCGCCCGCATCGACCGCGATGCGCCCGCCCGCGTCGTCGATCTCGGCTGCGGCCCCGGCAATGTCAGCGTCATCCTCCGGCGCCGCTGGCCCGGCGCCGACGTGCTCGGCGTCGACGGCTCCGCCGCGATGCTGGAGCGCGCCCGCAGGGACGCGCCGGACTGCCGCTTCGAGCAGGCCGACATCGCCACCTGGCAGCCGGCGCGGCCGATCGACGTACTCTACTCCAACGCCGCGCTGCACTGGCTCGGCGACCACGCGACGCTGTTCGCGCGCCTGTTCGCGACCCTGGCCGAGGGCGGCGTCATGGCGGTGCAGATGCCGGGCATGCACGCGGCACCGATCCGCGCCCTGCAGCACGAGATCGCCGCGCGCGGCCCGTGGGCGGAAAAACTCAGGAACGTCGGCGCCGCCCCGCCAGTGCTGGAGCCTGCCGACTACTACGACCTGCTGCGCCCGCTCGCCGCCGCCGTGGATCTGTGGGAGACCACCTATCTGCACCAGCTCCAGGGCGAGGACGCCGCGGTGCAATGGGCCATGGGCACCAGCCTGCGCCCCTTCCTCGACCCGCTCGAGGAACCGCTGCGCGGCCAGTTCCTCGCCGCCTACACCGAGGCCGTGCGCCCGCACTACCCGCGCCGGGCCGACGGCGCGACCCTGCTGGCGTTCCGCCGGCTGTTCATCGTCGCAACGCGCTAGAGCGACCTCCGGTCGGACATGGCTCCAGCCCGGGTTCGGGCCCGCTGACCCGCGCCCGGCCTTGACTACCTCCATAATTCCATAATTATGGAGGTATGGAAAAACCAGCCGTCCTGGCGGCACTCGCCGCCCTCGCGCAGGAAACCCGCCTCGACATCTTCCGCCTGCTCGTCGAGACCGGCCCCGCCGGCCTGCCCGCGGGCCGGATCGCGCAGCGCCTCGGCCTGGCCTCGGCGACGCTGGCCTTCCACCTCAAGGAACTCAAGGTCGCCGGCCTCGCGACCGTCCGGCGCGACGGCCGCTCGCTGATCTACGCCGCCGCCTATCCGAGGATGAACGCGCTGCTCGCCTACCTCACCGAGAGCTGCTGCCAGGGCAACCCGGCTGCCTGCGCCGCCCCCCAGGCCGCCGCCAAACCCGTCACGCAAGCCAGCCCCCCGCAAGCCAGCCCCATTCGAGCCACAAGGAGCGCCTGAACCATGGACACCGAAACGATCAGGGAAATGGTGCGTAACCGTTACGGCCAGATCGCCGCCGGCAAAGCCCCATCCTGCTGCGACGCGCAGCTTCCCGCGGACCAGCAGGCGCAGGATTACGGCTATTCGGCCGCCGACCTCGCCGCGGCCCCCGACGGCGCCAATCTCGGCCTCGGCTGCGGCAACCCCCAGGCCATCGCCGCCATCCGGCCCGGCGAGACGGTCGTCGATCTCGGCAGCGGCGCCGGCTTCGACTGTTTCCTCGCCGCCCGCGCGGCGGGCCCCGCCGGGCATGTCATCGGCGTCGACATGACGCCCGAGATGCTCGCCCGCGCCCGCGCCAATGCGGCCAGGATCGGCGCCGCGAATGTCGAGTTCCGCCTTGGCGAGATCGAGCACCTGCCGCTCGCCGACGCGGCCGCCGACGTCGTCCTCTCCAACTGCGTCGTCAATCTCGTCCCCGACAAGGCGCAGGTGTTCCGCGAGGCGTTCCGCGTCCTCCGCCCGGGCGGCCGGCTGGCGATCTCCGACGTCGTCAACAGCGGGGCCTTGCCGCCCGCGCTCGCCGCCGACCGCGCGCTGGTCTGCGGCTGTATCGCCGGTGCCGCCCCCGCGACGGACCTCCAGACCTGGCTCGCCGCCGCCGGCTTTCGCGACATCCGCGTCAGCGTGAAGCAGGACAGCCGCGCGCTGGTCGCCGGCTGGGCCCCCGGCCGCGGCATCGAGGACCACGTCGCCGCCGCCATCATCGAGGCACGCAAGCCCGCCGCCGGCGAGGCCGCCGGCTGCGCTCCCGCGACCGGCGAAACCTGCTGCTCGTGAACACGCCGCAACCATCCCGCCCCCGCAACGTCCTCTTCCTCTGCACCGGCAACTCGGCGCGCAGCATCCTCGCCGAGTGCCTGCTGCGCGACCTCGGCAAGGACCGGTTCGCGGCCTACAGCGCCGGCAGCTTCCCCAAGGGGGCGGTGCACAAGCTGGCGCTGCGCCTGCTCGCCGAGCAGGGCATCGCCACGGCGGGCCTGCGCTCGAAATCCTGGGACGAGTTCGCGCGCCCCGGCGCGCCGGCGATGGATTTCGTCTTCACCGTCTGCGACCAGGCCGCCGGCGAGGTCTGCCCCATTTGGCCCGGTCACCCGATCACCGCGCATTGGGGCATCCCGGACCCCGCCGCGGTCGCCGATGACGGCAGGGGGGCGCCGATGCTTGCTTTCCGCGAGGCGTGGCAGATGTTGCAGACTCGTATCAAGCTGTTCCTCGCCCTGCCGTTCGCAGCGCTTGACCGGGCGGCGCTCGCGCGCGAGGCGGGCGCGATCGGCCGCCTGCGCGCCGATGCCGCGGAGCACCAGGCCTCGTGAGCGAGACGACCGCGCGCACCCGCCCCGCGCCGGCGCGCCCGGCGATCGGCCTCTTCGCCCGCTACCTCACCCTCTGGGTCGCGCTGTGCATCGCCGCCGGCGTCCTGCTCGGGCAGGCGCTGCCCGGCCTCTTCCGGGTCATCGGCGATGCGACCGTCGCCCAGGTCAACCTCCCCGTCGCCGGCCTCGTCTGGCTGATGATCGTGCCGATGCTGCTGCGGATCGACCCCGCAGCCCTGCGCGAGGTCGGCCGGCACTGGCGCGGCATCGCCGCGACCGTCGGCGTCAACTGGCTGGTCAAGCCGTTCTCCATGGCCCTCCTCGGCTGGCTCTTCGTCGGCCACCTGTTCCGCCCGCTGCTGCCGGCCGCCCAGATCGATTCCTACATCGCCGGCCTGATCCTGCTCGCCGCGGCCCCGTGCACGGCGATGGTCTTCGTCTGGTCGAACCTGGTCGATGGCGAGCCGCACTTCACCCTGTCGCAGGTGGCGCTGAACGACGCGATCATGGTCGTCGCCTTCGCCCCCATCGTCGCCCTGCTGCTCGGCCTTTCCTCCATCACCGTGCCGTGGAACACGCTCGTCCTCTCGGTCGTGCTCTACATCGTCGTCCCGGTGATCGCCGCCCAGCTCTGGCGCCGCGCGCTGCGCCATGCCGGCGGCCAGCCGGCGCTCGAGCGCACGCTGCGCGCGCTGGCCCCGCTCTCCCTCGCCGCGCTGCTGGCGACGCTGGTGGTGCTGTTCGGCCTGCAGGGCCACCAGATCGCCCGCGCGCCGCTGGTCATCGCGCTGCTGGCGATCCCGATCCTGATCCAGGTCTACCTCAACGCCGGCCTCGCCTACTGGCTCAACCGCCGCCTCGGCGTCGCCTGGTGCGTCGCCGGCCCCTCGGCGCTCATCGGCGCGAGCAATTTCTTCGAACTCGCCGTCGCCACCGCGATCGCTCTGTTCGGCTTCCAGTCCGGTGCGGCGCTCGCCACCGTCGTCGGCGTGCTGGTGGAAGTCCCGGTGATGCTCTCGGTGGTGCAGATCGTCCGCCGCACCCGCCCCTGGTACGAGCGCGGCGCCAGCTCCGCCTGAGCCGCGCGCCGTCCTCCTTCGGCCGGTGGTTCGATCCGGCTGGCCAACGTTCCACAGCAGCCTGCGGCCCGCCTGAGTCGGGCGGGCTGGGGCAGATCGGAGCTTGCTCTAGACCGCCGCGCGCAGCAGCAGCGCCCCGGAGAGGCCGAGCAGCAGCAGGATCGTGGTGCGGAACCCCCGCTCGCCGACCCGGTACCAGGTGCGCACGCCGAGCCAGGTGCCGAGGAACACCGCCGGCAGCGCGACGACGCTCGCATGCAGCACCGGCGCGGTCAGCATCCCCGCCCAGACATGCGCCCCGAGCGCCAGCGCGCCGATGGTGAGGTTGAAGCTCTGGAACACGGTCCGGCTTTCGAGCTTGGGCCAGCCGCGCAGCGTCGCCCACAGCGTCGGCAGCGCCCCCGAGAGCCCGATCAGCCCGCCCAGCACGCCGCCCGCGAACCCCACCGCCGCGTCCGCCGCCGCGCCGCCCCAGGTCAGGCTCTCGCGCGGGCGGCGCAGCAGCAGGAACGAGGAATAGCCGACCAGCAGCAGCCCGACGCCGAGCCGCACCCAGCCCGGCTGCAGCTCCGCCAGCAGCCAGGCGCCAACCGGCACGCCCAGGATCCCCGGCAGCACGAACGGCAGCACCCGTCGCGGCTCGATCGCGCGGAACACCGCCGGCATCGAGGCCGCCTGCGCCGCCACCGAGCACACCAGCACCAGCATTCCCGCGACCGCCGGCGGCAGGATCTGCAGCCAGATGCCGATCGCCGTCAGCGCCGTGCCGAACCCGGTGAAGCCGGAGACGAAGCCGCCCGCGACCGCGCCCGCGGCGATGCCGGCCAGTTGCAGTGCGCTCACGCCGCGCCCATCCCGCCCGCGCCCCGGTCGTTCCCGTTCAACCTGTCCCCGCTCAAACCGTCTCGACCGGCTCGTCGAACTCGGCGTCGCGGTGCACGTGCACCGACAGCAGGATGCCGCAGCCGATCATCACCATCAGCATCGCCGAGCCGCCATGCGAGACCAGCGGCAGCGGCACGCCGCCGACCGGGATCAGCCCCATCACCATGGCCAGGTTTACGAACACGTAGCAGAAGAAATTGGTGGACAGCCCCAGCGCCACCAGCCGCCCGAACTGATGCCGACATCGCAGCCCGATATAGAGGCCCCAGAAGGTGATCAGCATCAGCAGGACCAGCACCGTGTAGCTGCCGACCAGCCCGAACTGCTCGGCGAGCAGGGTGAAGATGAAGTCGGTCTGCTTCTCCGGCAGGAAGTCGAGCCGCCCCTGGGTGCCGTGCAGGTAGCCCTTGCCCCACATCCCGCCCGAGCCCAGCGCGATCTTCGACTGGATGATGTTGTAGCCGGCGCCGAGCGGGTCGCGCTCGGGATGCAGGAAGATCTCGATGCGCGATTTCTGGTAGGCGTGCAGGTGGTGGTAGACGATCGGCGCCGCGACCGCGAGCAGCCCGGCCAGCAAGACGATCTTCCACCAGCGCAGCCCGGCGCCGAGGAACACCGCCCCGCCGATCGCCGCCGTGATCACCGCGGTGCCGAGATTGGGCTCCTTGAGGATCAGCGCCACCGGCAACAGCACCGCGAGCGCCGGCGGGATCAGGAACAGCGGGTTGCCCATCCGCTCCCACGACGCGCGCCGGAACCAGGCGGCGAGCGCCAGCACCAGCACGATCTTCATCATCTCCGAGGGCTGCCACTGGAACGAGCCGATCGCCAGCCAGCGTCGCGCGCCATTGCCGACATGGCCGAACCGGAGCACCGCGGCCAGCAGCACGATCCCCGCCGCATAGCCGAGCCAGGCCAGGCGGGCGATGAAGCGGATGTCGATCATCGCCACCCCGAGCATCAGCAGCAGCGCGAAGCCGAAGCGCAGCACGTGCGCGCCCGCATAGGGATGGATCGAGCCGCCGGCCGCGGAATAGAGGGCGACGTAGCCGACGCCGGAGAGCAGGCAGAGCAGCAGCACATAGAACCAGCTCACGCGCCACAGCTTGGCCCCGAGCCCGGTTGCCTCGGCGCGCAGCAGCCGCTTTTCGAACAGGCTCATCGTGCCGGCACGCCCGCCGGCGCCGCGGCGCCCGCCGCTGCCTCGGCCGTCATCGGCGCGCCCGGCGACGTGCCCG
>JAJXSZ010000139.1 GCA_021784255.1 Pseudomonadota bacterium
TTCGGCTACTGGGACAGCGCGCTCACGCTCGCGCATCTGCAGACCGACCGCCACTATGTGCAGCCGCTCGAAGCGCTCGATCCGAACGCCGCGTCCGGCGACAGCCGCTATCACGGCGCGCGCGACATGCTGTCCTGGAACAACACGCTGCACGTCGCCGCCAGCAGTGCGCTCAGCGATGCGGCGGTGCTGTTCGGCTACGAGCATCGGCTCGATAGCTCCAACTCCCGCCTCGACCTCGTCACCGGCGGGTTCCCCTATGTCAGCGCCGTGCGCGCCTCGGCGACCTCGGACGCGGGGCATGCGGGACTGCAGGGGACGCTCTGGCACCGTCTTTCGCTGACCGCCGACATCCGTGGCGAGCACGCGCGTTATGGTGGCGGGGCGGTGACGTGGCGGCTCGGCGCGGTGCTGGCGGTGCCGGAAATCCGCTCGCACCTTCACGCCGCCTACGGCACCGCCTTTCGCGCTCCCTCGCTCTACGACCTCTTCGGCCAGGACAATTACGGCTATGTCGGCAATCCGGCACTGAAACCGGAACGAAGCCAGGGCTACGAGATCGGCTGGACCACCGACCTGCCGCTCGCCAGCCGGCCCAAGGGGCTCTCGCTCGATGTCACTTATTTCGAAAACGACATCAACGACCTGATCCAGACGGAGTTCAACGCGAGCTTTACCGCCTCGACGCAGCAGAACGTCGCCAGGGCCCGCTCGCGCGGCGTGGAAGTGACACTCACGGCGCGTCCCGCCGTCTGGCTCACGGCCGATCTCACCTACACCTACACGGATGCGCGCGACCTCAGCGCGCATACGCCGCTGCTGCGCCGGCCCAAGAACCGTGGCACGGTCGATGCGCGCATCGAACCCATTCCGGGCCTGGTGGTCGAACCCCAGCTCGTGCTCACCAGCGCCTTCGACGATTACATCGAAAACAATTTCGGCTACCCGGTCGGTCCCGGCCTGTCGCCGGGTGGCGCCTATGCCAACCTCGCCGTGAGCTATCGTCTGCGGCCGCGGCTGACGCTGTTCGCGGACGCGCGCAACCTCTTCAACTCCCGCTTCGAGGCGGCCAGCGGCTTCGCGATGCCGGGCGCCTCGCTGCTGCTGGGTCTGCGCGGCGGATTCTGAGATAGCCGTGCGGCGGCTGCGGCGCTAGCCTGCGGGTCGTAGCCGAAGCCGTCGCACGTTCCGGGGTGAATGCGTCATGATGCGGAGGATAGCGGAATGATCCGGCACCGTAGCGTCCCCGTCCGCGGCGCTGCTTTCCACGTGGCCGAGGCAGGGGAGGGGGAACCGATCCTGCTGCTGCATGGCTGGCCGGAATTCTGGCGTACGTGGGAGCCGGTGATGCACCGCCTCGCTGGCCGGTTCCGTCTCATCGCGCCCGATCTGCGCGGCTTCGGCGCATCGGACAAACCGGCGGGCGATCCGCCGGTCTGGGGGGCGACGGATCACGGGCAGGACCTCCTGGCGCTGCTCGATGCGTTCGGCCTCGCGCGTTGCGGCCTCGTTGGGCACGATGTCGGCGGAGCGGTGATCCTCGACCTCGCCCGCCGCGATCCCGCGCGGTGGTCCGGTCTTTTCCTGTTCGATTTCGTCTATCCCGGCATCGGCGCGCGCATGGGTGCCCCTGACCGGCTGCAGGAAATCTGGTACCAGTCGTTCCACCAGATGGCGATCGCGCCGGCCCTGGTCGGCGCCAGCCGGGATGCCTGCCGCGCCTATATCGGCCATTTCCTCAGGCACTGGTCGCACGTGAGGCATGCTTTCGACGACGTGCTCGAGGATTGGGTCGACAATTTCCTCCTGCCCGGCAACCTCGAGGGCGGCTTCGCCTGGTACCGCGCCGCCCATGCGGGCCGCATCGCGATGATGCAGGGCATGGCGCCGACGCTGCCGCCGATCGCAGTCCCGACCTGCATCCGCTGGGCGGCGCACGACCCGATCTTTCCCGCCGCCTGGACCGACCGTCTCGGTGAGACGTTCGGCGACCTCGACCTCGCCATCATGGAAGGCGTCGGTCATTTTCCGCATCGCGAGGCACCGGATCGCGCAGCCGAGGCGATTGCCGGGTTCTTCGCCACCCGTACCTGAATCTGGAGCAATAAATCCGACCAGATAATTCGATCTGGTTCGATATCGCTCTAGCGGTTCGCTCCCGGCACCCACAGCACGTCGCCGGCCGCCCGCTCGTTGAGCAGACGGGACAGCACGAAGAGATGGTCCGAGGCGCGATTCAGCAGCCGCAGGACCGCCGGGTTCACGCCATCGGCCCGCAGCGCGGCGATGCGCCGTTCGGCCCGGCGCAACAGCGTGCGCGCGACATGCGCCTGCGCCGCCGCCGGTGTTCCGCCTGGCAGCACGAAGCTCGCAAGCGGCGCAAGCCCGCTCGCCATTGCCGCGATCTCCGCCTCGAGCCGCACGACGGGCGCGTCCGTCACCCGCAGCCGTTTGCCCGCGTCGCCCGGGACCGCGAGATCGGCGCCGACATCGAAAAGATCGTTCTGAAGCCGTGACAGTGCCGCGTCGGTCGCCGGGTCGCCGGCAACCAGGCAGCGCAACACGCCGAGCGCGGCGTTCGCCTCGTCGACGGCGCCGATCGCCTCGATCCGCGCCGTTTCCTTGCCAACTCGCGCGCCATCGCCGAGCGAAGTCTCGCCCGCATCGCCGCCACGCGTCACCACCCGGTCGATCCTGACCATTGCCTCTCCTAAGGGCCGAACGTCACGGCGATCTTGTAGATGCTGGAAACCGGCGCGCCGCCCTGCGTCGCCGGGGTGAAATGCCAGGTGCGCAGCCGCGCCACCGCTGCCTGATCCAGCAGCGGATAGCCGGAGCTTTTAATCACTTTCACGCGATCGACAAACCCATCCGCCGCGACATAGAGCCACAGCCCCACGGTTCCCATCTGGTGCCGCCGCGCGGCCGCGGGCGGATAGGCCGGCGCCAGGTTGCCCTTGTCGGGCTGCGTCGTGACGTTCACGCTCTTGTTGCGGTCATTGCGGACGGCGACCGAGGGCCCGCCGAGGCTGCCGAACTCCATCGGCAGGCTTTGTCGCGGCGGTGCCGCCGCCGCCTTCGGCCGCGGTGCCGGTGGCGCGTCGGTCTTCGGCTGTGGCGGTGTGGACCGTGGGACCGGGGGCCTCGCCGCCGCTTGCTGGCGCTTGGGCGGCGCCGGGGGGGCCGTCGGCCCGCCGCGCGCCCTTTGATCGCCCTGTCCCTTGGTGAGCAGGATCTGAACCGTCGCCTGGTTCAACGGCACGGGCGCCGCCGGCGCCGGTCGCGCCGGCTGCCACAGGATCGCGACCAGCGCCGCCATGTGCAGCAGCAGCGACAGTCCCGCAGCCCACGCCATCCGCCGTGTCCGCGCGTGCCGCCCGGTTGGTCGTTGCATCATGGCAATAGTCGCGGCGCGGTATCGCAGCCCACGCGCATTCCGAAGGCTGCCGCCGCGGCGGCCAGCACCTCCGCCGGCGCTCCGTCCGCGACGATCGCACCATCGCGCATCACGGCTACGCGGCTGGCATGGCGCATCGCCAGCTCCACCGCATGCAGCACGACGACGACGGCTACGCCCGCAGCCGCCTGGCGCCGCAGCAGGGCCATCAGCGCCTCGCTTGCCGCGGGGTCGAGATCGGCGGTCGGCTCGTCGAGCAGCAGCACCTTCGCCTCGGTTGCCAGTACCCGCGCGAGCATCGCCCGCCTTGCCTCGCCGCCAGAAAGCCGGTCGACCCGGGCCGATGCCAGCGACGCTATTCCCGCCGCCTGCAGAGCCCGCGCCACCGCGTCGGCGTTGCGCCCGCCATGCGGCAGGCGCCCCAGCGCCGCCACCTCGGCGACCGTCATTCCCCAGGCCGCCCGCGCACCCTGCTCCAGCCAGGCGACCTGTCGCGGATCGCGCCTTGGCGTGCCGGCGAGCAGGCCTGCCAGCGCCAGCAGCAGCGTCGACTTGCCCGCTCCGTTCGGCCCGACCACCGCGCAGAGTTCGCCAGGGCGCACCGCGAAGCTCACCTGGTCCAGGACAGTCTTCCCGGCGCGCGAGATCGTCACGTTATCGAGACAAATCATCGCCGGGCCAGCACCGCCAGGAACGGCGCGCCGAGCAGCGCCGTGAGCACCCCGAGGCGCGGTTGGGCGTGCAGCGGCAGCAGCATCGGCGCGAGCCGGGCCAGCAGGTCCGCGGCCACCAGCAGGCAGGCGCCGCCGAGCAGCGAGGGCCAGAGCAGCGCTCCCGGTCGCTCCCCCACGGCGGGTCGTAGCAGATTCGGAACGACGAGGCCGACGAAGCCGATTCCCCCCACGACCGCCGCGCCGGCGCCGACCGCGAGCGCCACGCCAGCCGCCGCCCGGCGCCAGGTCGCAGCGGCATCGAAGCCGAGGCTTGCCGCCGTCGTCTCGCCCAACGCCAGCGCGTCGAGCCGCGAGCCGAGCCGCAGCAGCATCGCACAGCCCGCCGCGACCGGGACCGAGGCGAGCATCACCGCGGCTGGCGTCTTATCCGCGACGCTGCCCATCAGCCAGTCGCCGAGTTCGGCCAACGCGAACGGGTTCGGCGCCAACGCCATCACCAGCGCGAGCAGGGCGGAGGCGATCGAGGCCAACGCGATGCCGGCCAGGATGAAGGCAAGCCCGGTGCCGGCCCGCGCCGCGAAGCCGAACAGCGCCACGCCGCCGAACGTCGCGCCCAGCAACCCCGCGAGCGGCAGGGCGAGCGGCGAGGCGGCGGCCAATCCCCAGTAGAACGCAACCGCACCGCCCAGGCTCGCGCAGCCGCTGATGCCCAACAGGCCAGGGTCCGCAAGCCGGTTGCCCATCGCGCCCTGCAGCACCGCGCCGGAAACCCCGAGACCGGCGCCGACCACCACCGCCAGCACGGTGCGCGGCAGGCGCAGCAGCAACAGGATCGTGGCCGGCGGAACGCCCAGCCCGGCGCCCCCCACCAGCAGGCTCGCCAGGCAAAGCAGCATCAGCAAAAGGGCCAGACGTATCGTCATTGCAACAGATGCACCGCTCCGGCGGTCCACGGCCCGGGGCAGGCGACCAGCCGCATCGGCACCGTCGCGCGCGGAATTCCTGCGAGCGCCGGATGCGTCAGAACCGCGTCCGCAAGCGAGGGAAAGCGCGGCATCGCCGGCAGGACCAGCAGGCGCGGCGGATCGGCCACGAGTGCCTCGAGCCCGCCCGACCGCGCCACCGGCACGTAGCCCGCATGGCGCAACACCGCTCCCTCGATGGTGTCCGCTCCCGCCGTCACCAGCCGTGGCTGCAACCATACGGCGGTGCCGCGCGGGGCGGATCGTGGCGCCAGCGCTGCGTCCATCGTCGCGATCGCCGCCGCGCCGCGCGCCGCGACGCCAAGCACACGCGCCAGTGCCTGCCATTGCGCCCTGATGCCGGCGAAGCTCCTTGGTTCGCCGAATACGACGACGCGCACGCCCGTATCGCGCAGCGCCGCCAGCACCGCCTGCGCGCCGTACCGTCCCGCCAGCACGAGCTTCGGGTGCAGCGCCAGCACGGCCTCCGCGTCGGCGCCGACGGCGGGCACATGGGCCGCCGCCGCCGCCACCACGGAGAGCGAGGGATCGCGCGCCAGGAAACTCACCGCCGCGGCCCGCTGCGGCGCCAGCGTGAGCAACGCCTCGTCGGTGCAAAGGTTCAACGAGACCACGTTGCGTGCCGCCGACGCGGCCACGGGCAGGCCGATCGCCACCAGCGCGAGCAGCAATGCCCTCACGAGACCGCCACGCCGGGGTGCTTGGCCTTTTCCTCCGGCTCGACGTGGATGGTCACGCGCAGCCCCGTCATCTCCTCCTTCAGCGCCGTTTCCATGCGGTCGCAGATCCGGTGGGCCTGCGCGACGCTCATCGCCCCCGGCACCACCAGGTGGAACTCCATGAAGGCGGAGCGTCCGGCCTGGCGCACGCGCAGATCGTGCACTTCGAACACGTCGGTACGCGCATAACCCGCTTCGTCGGCGAGGATCGCCGCCAGCACCGAGCTGATGCGCGTGCGGACCGCCTCGGCCGGCGCGGCATCCAGCAAGCCGCCGACACTATCGCCGATCAGGTGAAAGCCCGAGACCAGCACCATCACCGCCGCCAGCGCGCCGACCAGCGGGTCGAGCCAGCCCAGTCCGGTCGTCACCACCAGCGCCACGCCCGCGAACACGCCGACCGAGGTCACGACATCGGAGAGAATGTGCCGCCCGTCGGCGACCAGTGCGGGCGAGCTCAACCGGGTGCCGTTGCGGATCAGCAACCGTGCCCAGAGCGCGTTTGCGGCCGTCGCGCCGCCGGTCAGGAAGAGTCCGAGCCCCGGCCGTTCGAGCGGCGCCGGATGCCGCCAGACGGTCCAGGCATGGTCCAGGATGAGCAAGGCCGCGATCACGATCAGCACGCCTTCGATCACGGCGGCAAAGAATTCCGCCTTGCCGTGACCGTAATTGTGGCTGGCATCCGCCGGGCGCGCCGCCCACAGCAGCGTCGCCACCGTCATCACCGCGGTCGCTACGTTGAGCGTGCTTTCCGCGGCGTCGGAAAACAACGCCGCCCCGCCGGTGACCCGCCATGCGCCGAGCTTCAGCGCCAGGACGGCGACTCCCACCGCGATGCTCCACCAGGCGAAGCTCTCCGCGCGTGCCGACATCGCTTCAGCGCGAACCCGGGGCCACGAACAGCGCGCGCCGCTGCGCCGAGAACCAGACCCGGTGGCGGGCGAGGAAGGGCTGGCCGAGGACGATGTCCGGTGCGCCGGGGCGGCGTTCGGTCACCACGAACGGGACATCCTGCAGCGTCTCATGGCCGACCTCCAGCCGCGCGAACCTGGCCTCGAACGCATGCGTGGAGTTCGGTCCCACGCCATGCAGCAGCCCCCCCGGCAGACGGTGGCGCAGCGCGAACGCAATACCACGCGCATCGGTGAACAGCACATTCGATTGCGAACCACTGTCGACCATGGCCTGGTAGGGATGCGAGTCGAGCTTCACCGGGATCACGAACACGCCGTTGAGCGAGCGGGCCTCGATTCGCTGCATCCCCGGCCATCGCGGTGGGCCGTTGGCACAAACGGGGCCAGCATAGAGAGTGGCGTGGCGTGCCGCCATATTGAGGTCGATATCGTAATGATTCAGGGCCGACATGCCGAGCAGGCCATCCACCCTGACGGCGCCGGCTTGCGGCAGTTCCTGGTTGACCACGGCCGCGCGGATGTCGCGCAGCTCGCCCGCGCCGAGCGACAGCGTACCGAGCGTCGTCCCAAGGGCCGTGACCGTGCCGCCGATGCCGGCGGCCTGCCCGCGCAAACCGGGGTCCTCGCGCAATCCCAGACGCCGCGCGCCGCTCGGCGTCAGGAAGACTTCCTGCGCGCCGGTGTCGAGCACCATCATCGCCGCCCGGCCGTCGATCCGCACCTGTGCCACGGCCACGGGTGAATCGGCGGCCAGTGGCAGCTGGGCTACTTTCCGCAGCGTGCAGGACCCGCCAGTGGCACAGGCGCCCAACGTCAGCAACCCCAGCGCCACCAGGGTCCGCGCGGCGCCCCGTCGCGTAGCCCGTATCGTCATCCCTTGCTCCTTCGGCGAGGCCGGGCGAATCTAGCCACTCCGCGGCCGCCGGCCAATCGCCCGGGGCGTTGTCGGCGCTCAAGCGACGCGGCGTCGCCTCCGCGGCCAGCTTATATCGCGCCGACCGCCGGCGCGCGCGGCCCCGCCGCCGGCGACGCGGCTCCCGTCACCGCCGCCGGCCGGGGCGGCCGCCGGGTCTATTCCTCAGACCGAGAAATATTTCGCATGCGGATTGAGAATCACCAGCGCGCTCGTGCTTTGTTCCGGA